>CAITMP010000207.1 GCA_903893525.1 uncultured Acidobacteriia bacterium
GCCCCGGTGCCCGCCGCATTCGTTCCCGTCACCGTGTACGTCGCAGTCGACGTGGGCGAAACACTGCCGCTGGAGGCCGACGACGCCAAACCGGCGTTGCTGCTCCAAGTCAATGATGTTGCCGCCGGACTGCAGCTGGCTGTCAGCGTGGTGGACCCGCCCCGGTTGATCGTGGAGGGTGAGGCGGACAGGGTGCAGGTGGGGGCTGCGTTGACGGTTACGGTCACGCTCGCCGCATCCGAAGTCCCCAGGGCACTCGTCCCCTGCACCGAATAGGTGGTGGTTGTCGTCGGGCTGACGGTGCCGGATGAGGCTGTCGAGGCGAACCCGGCATTGGTCCAGGTGTAGCTGGTCGCGTCACCGCAATCGGCGGTGAGCGTCACCGCCGTCCCGGGATTGACTGCGCCTGAGGGCGAAGCCGTCAGCGCGCAGGGCCTGGTCGGAGCCCAGAACGCCGTGATGTTGCTGTGCCAGGAGCAGTTGGCCGGGAAATACAAATCGTAATCACCCCGGTAGGTGCAGTTCCAGGAGTCCTTGAACTGCGCTGACTGAGTCGCGGTGGTCCAAGTGAGGTCCTTCACGGGAGTGTAAACCCCCGTAGTCGAAATCAAGACGCTGCAAAAATTCCAGTAGTAGTAATTCGTGTTGGTCGCCGTCTGGGCGTTTTGGCCGTTGACGAACGTAATCCCGAACTGGCTCCAGTAGGGCGTGCACACAGCCCAAGCGGATTTCAGGCCGAAGCCAAGTCCGACCCATAGAAATGCCACGAGGAGGAAAGTAACCGGCCCGCTCAACTTGGGCTGGCTGGAAAAAGAGTCAGGGCGTGTACCCGCGGGATTCGTCATTGTAGGGAAATGGGACCTTTGCCTTGCCGACCCGGCATCGTACCTCCGCGCCATTGGACCGTCAAGCGTTTATTTTTCTTGAAGATAGCAAACCGTCGGTGGTATTTTCAACCCCGGAGGGTACCGGTACCCGTTGTGGTCCACGATTAAATCTCGCGGCTTAAATTCATCCGCAAGAAAATTCCGCGGTTTGCGGCTTCGTGTATTTCCCTACCAGCGTAGACCGCCGCCATCCGTGTGGTGCAGCTTGACTGGTCCGCCAAATGGAATCCGCAAGCAAATATTGGCTCAAGACGCTCCTGGACTTCGTGTGTTTGGTAGATTTCTCAGAGGCCAGGCGTTTGGATGCGCCAATGTGTTGTACCTCCGGGCATCCCCCCGCGCGGAACGCTGCGCCAGCTTGTGCGGTGGTGTTAGATATCGTGCGGCTTCTGGCGGGCTGTGTGCCAAATGTGGATGACTTCCACTCCCTGCCGTGCTTCGTCCACCCTAATAGTAGATTCTGATCGGGGTATGAAGTACGGACCGAATGCCGGGGCGCTTGCCAGATGCAACTCCCATTTGGGGAAAGCGCGAAAGCAGGTCAATGTGGTCGAGTATTCCGTCGCAAAAGCTTGCAGCCACGCCGCCGTCGCTCACCGCGATGAAGTCGAAGATTTCGAAGAACTCATCCCAAGCCTGCGGCGAGACAATTACCTTGAACACCGTTTTGCCAGTTCTAATCGGAGGTCCTCCAGAGGTACCCCTCGACCCGCATCCAACTGCGCAATACCATTGTCGATCGCGGCCAAGGTCCTAAGATCCTCATCATCCAACCGAGTTGCGGGAGGGTGGTCGAATAGCGCCAGCGTCATATGGACCCAATAATACCGCTTACTGCGGCAGCGGTCAAGCGTTTCCGCCCGACTCGGCGCTCACTCGGTCAGAGGGAATCCGCAGCCAGCCACACTGTTGGCAGATGTTTAGTGCTCGATAGGGGATCGGCTACAATACAGCGGTGCGACGTCCGCCCCTCGCTTCCACCCTGGTCCTCGGTCTCGCGATCCTCATCGCCTTCGCCGTCCGTGTGATCCCGAACTACCCTGCGGTGATGACGGCCGCCGGGGTCAATTTCCAGGACAACGACTCTTGGTACCACATGCGCGTGGTCCATAACATCGCGGCCCATTTCCCACGTCAAAGCGGATTCGACCCCTACGCCGTCCTTCCAGGTGGCAAGAACGCCTACACCGACCCCTGGGATCTCGCCATCGCCGCCGTTGCTTGGCTGCTGGCCTTGGGTAAGCCTTCCGATTGGCTCCTTGACCAGGCCGGAGCGTGGCTGCCTCCGATTCTGGGCGCTCTTCTCCCGATTCCCGTCTTCCTCCTCGCCAGGCGTCTGCTCGGCGAAAGCGCTGCCCGTTGGAGTGCCTTTGCCATGGCCGTGGTGCCCGGAACCCTCGTTTGGGCCACACACTTGGGAATTCCCGACCACCACGTCGCCGAGTCCCTTCTCAGCATCTGCGCCCTCGTTCTGTTGTGCGGTGCCGTGGAAAACGAAGGCCGCGCGAGGACTTGGCGGTTGCTAGCTTCCGGCGTCCTGTTCGGGATCTACCTATGCGTCCGTCCCGCGGGTATCTTCGTTCCCGCCGCATTGTCGGTCGCAGTCTTGATCGAACCCGCCCTCGCCCCGTTCGTCGCGACCGTCCTTGGCATCGCAAGCGCCAGCTTCCTGGCCTCCAGCGGGAGCATATGGGCGCGGTTCACGTGGCTCACCCTGGCCGGTTCCATTGCCGTTTGCCTGTTGGCGTGGGCGTTGGATGTGTTTTGGCGCAAGCGGGAGCTTCCCGCTGCGCTCCGCCTTCCTGCGGTCGCAGCGGCGGCAGCTGTGGCAATCGGCATCCTGGCCGCGGCCCGCCCCGCCGTGTTTGCCGCCATGGTGGAAACAGTCAGTCGGTATCTGCCCGGCAGCAGCGCCGGCTCCCAAAGCTATTCCGTCGGGGAACTCATCCCGATTTGGGCCGTGCCCCCAGGCGGAGTGGGTTCCCTCTATGCCGCGTTGGGCACCGTCTGGATCCCCGGCCTTCCCGTGCTTTTGTACGCCTTGTGCACTGTCTGGTGGTCCCGGCGTCCGGTCGTCGTGCTGTGCACCGTCTGGACCTTGGTGATGACGGTCGCCGGAGTCCTCCAGATGCGCATGTGGGTGTATGGTGGACCAGCATTGGCCTTGGCAACCGGTCTGGGCTGCGCATGGTTGATGGCCCGGCTTCCCCGGTTCCAGGTTCTCATCTCCATGTCCACCGCCGCCCTGCTGCTCGTTTCCAGCCTTCCGCACGCCATCGCCATGAGCCGCCAGGATGGCGGGCCCCGTCCGGAGTGGCACAAGGCACTGGCATGGCTGCGTTCCAATACGCCCGAGCCGCTCGGCGATCCCCGAGCCTGGCTCCGCTACTGGCCCGCATTGCCTCCGGGCAGGGACTTTGCATACCCCCCGTCGGCCTACAGCGTCCTCACTTGGTGGGATTACGGCG
Organism: uncultured Acidobacteriia bacterium; assembly: GCA_903893525.1. Classification (GTDB taxonomy): domain Bacteria; phylum Acidobacteriota; class Terriglobia; order Bryobacterales; family Bryobacteraceae; genus BOG-234. The sequence continues at coordinate 3,356 of CAITMP010000207.1, forward strand.
ACTGGGTCAATGCCATTGGCCATCGGATACCGACCACCAACGGGACCCAGGAAAATGCCGGTACTGTTGCTGCATTCCTCACCGCGTCGTCGCCCGAGGCGGCCCGCGCCCTGTGCGTCCAACTGCGTGCCCGCTACGCCGTGTTGAACTCCGAAGTCACCGGCGAGCTCTGGCCCGGCATTCTCCAGTGGTCCAACCACAGTGGAGGCCGCTACGAGAGGAGGATCTGGGATTCGGGCCCCCACGGCGAGCGCATCCCGCTCACCATCTACCTGCCCGACTACTACCGCACCATGGCCGTCCGCATTTACAATTTCGACGGCAAGGCCATAACGCCCTCAGGGGTTTCGGTCTTCGTCACCAAGCGGGTCTTCGACGGCACTGGCATGGTGGAAGTTTTGGACTCGGAACAAAAGTTCTCCTCCGAGGAGAAAGCCCGTGAGTACAGGCTCCAGCATCCGGAGAAATCGATGATCTTCGGCAGCCGCAACCCCATGGCGAGCTGCGTCGATGTCGAGGGACTCCCCTGGGTGAAGCGTGTTTTTGCCTCCCCCGGCCCGCCCGGCCCCCAGACCGTCAAGGTCTTCGAGCTGACTCCACCCACGTCCGACTAAGCCGTCGTCCACCGGCTCCCCCCAGCGGAGCGCCGCCGAGGCGCTCCGCCTCTCCCGCAACCCGAGTGGCTCCAACCATCTCTACGTCGCAGCCCTCTCCCGCAGTGCCTCCCACAACTGCCCCGGCCCCAGCAATATCTCCCGCAATCCAGTCCTCACCCTGTCCGATTCCAACGCCTGCCGCTTGTCGGACCACCTAAATTTGGTGCCGAGATTCCGCGCTGCCTCGATGATCGGATAGAGGGCGCGTTTGCACAAAACTTTGCACACGCCCAGGCCGCGTTAACTGGGCAAAGTGCACTCTGGGCAAGCTCGGGCTCGGCGCGATCAACGTTCTTACTCCCAGCCAAAACAAAATGGTACAACCAAAGTAAGGTCCATAATTGCCATCTTCCGAAAAGGGCAGCCTCGCCCACCGCGACATCCGCACCACTCCTCTTCCCAACGGCCTCAAGGTCGTCACCGAAACCATGCCCTATGTGCGCTCGGTTTCCGTCGGCGTCTGGGTCGGCACAGGTTCGCGCCGCGAGACGCCCGAGAACAACGGCGTATCGCATTTCATCGAGCACATGCTGTTCAAGGGGACCACGAGTCGCTCCGCCGAGGACATCGCCCGATCCGTGGATTCCATCGGGGGCAATCTTGATGCCTTCACCGGCAAGGAAATGGTCTGCTACAACACCAAGGCGCTGGACGACCATCTCCCGATCGCCGTCGATATCCTCAGCGATCTCGTGTTGAATCCCCTTTTCCGCGACGAGGATATTGAGAAGGAAAAGGGCGTCGTCCTCGAAGAGATTAAGATGGACGCGGACAACCCGGATTACCTTGTCCACGAGACCTTCACGTCGAACTTCTGGAAGGGCCACGCGCTGGGCCGTCCCATCCTGGGGTCGCCGGAAACCGTCAAGTCGCTCAGCCGCGACATGATTTCCGATTACTACCGCGAAATTTATACGCCCGAAAACCTCTTGGTGACAGCGGCCGGGAATCTTTCGCACGAGCGCTTGGTGGATCTGATTTCCGAGCGCTTTGCGAAGTTGCCCGCTGCCCGGCCCGTCCCCGTGGAAGTGCCTCCCTCTACGCACGCCAAGATCACGCTCAAGAACAAGAAGGACTTGGAGCAGGTCCACGTATGCCTTGGGGTCCCGTGCTTCCCCATTCCCCACGAGGATCGGTTCAACTGCTACATCCTAAACACCCTCTTGGGTGGCGGCATGAGTTCGAGGCTCTTCCAGAACATCCGCGAGCGACAGGGCTTGGCGTATTCGGTCTTCTCCGAGTTGAACCCCTACACCGATACCGGTTGTATGGCGGTCTACGCGGGAACGTCCATCGAATCGGCCAAGCGCGTTGTGGATTCCGTACTCCAGGAATTTTCGGACTTGAAGCAGAACATCGTGCCCGCCGAGGAACTGCGCCGGGCCAAGGACCACCTCAAGGGCTCACTGATGCTCGGCTTGGAGTCCACGTCCAGCCGCATGTCCAATCTGGCGCGCCAGCAAATGCATTTCGGGCGCTTCTTCTCGCTGGATGAACTGCTCGAAAGCATCGAAAAGGTGGCCGCCGACGACATCCAGCGCATCGCGCGGATCTTCTTCCAGTCCGACCTAATTGCCTTGACCATCCTGGGCAACCTGAAGGGGCTGAAACTGACCCGCGAAGACTTGGCCTGCTAACGCGCCAGGCGGAGCGCATTGCGCATCAGGATCAAACCGGTGTCGCCCTGCGCAGTCAGAATCGATTCCGGGTGGAACTGGACGGCCTCGATGGGCAGGCTGCGGTGCCTCACGCCCATGATGACGCCGTCCTCCGACATCGCTGTTATTTCCAGCACCTCCGGCAGCTTCCCCGGTATCGCGTAGAGGGAATGGTAACGGCCGACCTCGATGTTGGCAGGCAGGCCTTCGAACACCCCCAGTCCCTGATGGGTGACCTTGGACGGCTTCCCGTGCATCGGGTACGAGAGAATGCCCAGTTCGCCTCCGAAAGCTTCGACAATGCCCTGGAGTCCGAGGCAGACGCCGAACACTGGAACGCCGGATGCCGCCGCATGGCGCACCAAGGCCGGGACGCCGAAATCCTCCGGCCGGCCGGGGCCCGGCGATACCAGAATCAAATCCGGTTTGACCTGATCCAGCACCGAGAGCGGCATTCCAGCCCGGTACGTGACCACTTCCGCACCGGCTTGGCGCGCGTAGTTGGCCAAGGTGTGGATGAAGCAATCGTCGTTGTCCACCAGCAGGAGCTTTGGCTTTGTTTTGCCCTCGATACCCGCGCCGGGATCGAACGCAATCCTATCGCCTGAGGTCTGCCCACCCAGGATGCGGAAGAAACCATTCGCTTTGAGCCGTGTCTCGGCCTCTTCGGCGGCGGGGTCGGAATCGTAGAGCAGGGTCGCCCCGGCGGGATACGTGGCGTAACCATCGCGCAAGTACGTCGTACGGATCGCGATGCCGGTGTTGATGTCGCCATTCAGCATCAACATCCCCACCGCGCCGCCGTACCAATCGCGGGCGTTCTTTTCACAGGATTCGATTGCGACCGAGGCCGCCTTCTTCGGCGCGCCGATCAACGTCACTGCCCACATGTGGCTGAGGAACGCGTCCAGTGAATCCAAGTCGTCGGCAAGAATGCCTTCCACGTGGTCAACCGTATGGTAGAGGCCGGAGTACTTCTCGATGAGCCGCCGCTCGATCACCTTCACGGTGCCGGGCTTGCAGACGCGGCTCTTGTCGTTGCGGTCGACGTCCGTGCACATGGTCAGCTCGGACTCCTCTTTCGGGGAGTTGAGCAGCTCTCGGATGTTGCGTGCGTTCTGCAGCGGGTCGCTGGTGCGGCGCGCCGTGCCGGAGATCGGGCACGTTTCCACGCGCTTGCCCTCCACGCGGACGAACATCTCGGGGGACGCGCCCACCAACTGTTCGCTGTCGAATTGTAGGAGGAATTCGTAGGGGCTGGGGCTGGCCTCCTGCATTTTCTTGAACAGGTCGGATGCCGAGCCGGAGTAGGGAGTCTTGAAGGTCTGGCGGAGGACGACTTCGTAGTAATCGCCACGCTTCATGCCCTCGCGCACCTTCTGCACGTTGGCCATGTATTCTTCCGGCGTGTGGTCGGATTCGATCGGGCCGGGGGCGCGCTTGGGCTGCTTCGCAACCTTGGTGCCGGTCCGCTTCAAGCCGACGGTGGAGAGGCCGTTGTGGTCGAAATCATACGTAAATCGCTCGATGACCTCGCGCTTGCGGTCCATATAGATGATGTCGTCGCACAGGAAGAGCTGGAGATCCTTCTTCATGCGGCGTTCGAGGTGCAGCGGGATGGGCTCGAACTGGAACAGGAGGTCGTAGCCGAAGGCTCCGGCGAGGGCGAGTTTGTCGTCGGCGGCATTGCGGAACTCGTGCGTGAGTGCGCGCAACACGGAGAAGACGGAGGGCTGGCGGCTGCGCTCCTCCTCGGAGAAAAATTCACCCATGGGCTTCAGGCGCCCGTGGATGGTGCCGTTGTCCTCCCGGAAATCCTCCCAATGGTCGTGGTCGCGCAGCGCCGACGCCAGCATCTTGTTGATCGCGACGCCGCGGTCATTCAGGGGCCGGAAAGTCACATCGCGTTCGAAGCTGATCATTTCCAGTGGCGGACGGACGGAAACGATATCCCAACGGGAGTACCGGCCGGGGTAGTCATACCCTGAGGAAAGGTAGATGCCGCGATACTGGTCTAGATCGCGCAGGAACCGGTCCAAGCCGTTCTTGAACGGCAGTCTGGAAATGCGACGCGACACGGAAATTCCGTGGGGCGTCCGGTATTGGATTTCCCGCATGGTGGTGGAGGACCCGCCGCATGGGCGGGTATCTTCCTAGTATCGCCGATGGCCTTGCGCAAACTTTGCCCGATGGTGCCGTGGGCCGGAAGGTCCACTTGGAGTTAAGCTGGAAACAGATGGCACAGCGTTTGTTTTCCGCCCGTGTGTTTCCGGCTCACGCCTCGGCGCTTGTTCTTTGCATGGCGTTTGTTGGTTGTTCCGGGAAGCCTCGGGAATCGCGGCCCGAACGCCGGGTGGAGATGTTCCCGGCAGCCGAGAAATCCGAGCCTGCCGCGGCACCGGCCGAACCCGTTGAGCCACTTGCCGCGTCCGACACAAAACCCGATATAAAACCCGACTCAAAGGACGTTGCTATCGTGCTCGATTCGGGTGAGGACGCGGTCAGCCTGGTCGACCTCCGCGAATACAAGGAGATCTCGAAGTTCCATATCGGCAAGGAACCCCACCATTTGATGGCCACGCCGGATGACCGCTTCCTGATCGTCGCCAATGCGGTCAGCAACAACCTGGTCTTCCTGGACCCCCACTCCGGCGAGATCCAGCGCCGTATCGCCAATATCAGCGATCCTTACCAGATTGGTTTCAGCCCCGATCGGAAGTGGTTCGTCACGGTCTCGTTGCGCTTGGACAGGGTGGACATCTACAAGGCCGACGACTTTTCGCTGGTGAAGCGCCTGGTGGTCAAAAAGGCCCCGAGCCATCTAATTTTCGATGCCGCCAGCGCCAACGTTTTTGTCACATTGCAGGATTCCAACGAGATTGCCGCGATCCGGCTTTCCGACCAGACCCTCCTCTGGAAAATGCCGGTGGGCAAGACTCCGGCGGGAATCCGGATGACTCCCGACGACAAGCACCTGCTGGTGGGCATCATGGGAAGCAACTACGTGGAAGTGGTGGACTGGCGCACACGGAAGACCGTGAAGAAAGTGGTGACTGCGGAGGGTGCGCACAACTTCCTGCCCCGTGGCGACGGAAAGAATGTCTTCGTTTCGAACCGCGTTGCCGGCAAGGTCTGCGAACTGGACGAAAATTCCCTCACCGTCAACCGTTGTTTCGACGTGCCGGGAGGTCCCGACTGCATGGAGGTGACCAAGGACGGGACGGAACTTTGGGTCACATCCAGATGGGTGAAAAAGGTGCATGTGGTGGATATCGCCACGGGAAAAATGAAAAAGATCATTCCGGTGGGCCGTTCCCCGCACGGGGTATATTTCTTTGGCCATGCGGCGCGCAGCTAGTTTTCTACTCCTATGGGCGGCGGTGGCAGCGGGGCAACAGAAGCCGTGCGCGGGTACGTTGTACCTCACCATCGATACCGGCTCCATGTCCCAAGCCGAGCGCATCCGGACAATCCTGAAGAAACACAACATCAAAGCCACGTTTTTTGTGGCCCAGGAGCGCACCGTCAACGGTGACAAGACCCTGGATCCCGGATGGGCTCCCTACTGGAAGGCGCTAGTCGCCGACGGGCACAGCTTCGGCAGCCACACTTTCCGACACGGAAAATTGACCGGCGATACCTCGGACGGACGCATCAAATACCTTGTGGATGGCAAGACCGAACTGCTGACGAAGGCAACGTTTTGCGACGAACTGCGCCGCTCCGATACGAGGTTCCAGGAACTGACCGGTCGCAAGCTCGACGGCTTCTGGCGCGCGCCTGGCGGGCACACCACTCCCAAGGCGATCCAGTATGCGGCGGCCTGCGGTTACAAGCACGTCGATTGGGCCCCGGCCGGGTTCCTGGGCGACGAACTCTCGTCCGAGAAGTTCCCCAACGCGCTGCTCCTCAAGCGGGCCCTGGCGAATCTCAAGGCCGGGGACATCCTGATGATGCACCTTGGAATCTGGTCGCGCAAGGACCCGTGGGCCCCGGAACTGGAGCCGCTGTTGACCGGTCTGGAGCAAAAGGGCTTCTGCTTTGCCGCGATCGGCGACAAGTATGGGGGAAAGCATGGGAGATGACCAGTTCGACCTGCTCGCGGGCTGGATCTACGAGCATGCCGCCCAACCCGCACTCTACAAGCTCGGCCTGATTGGCTTGGATGAACTTGCGTTCGACGGTATCACGTTTTTCCTGTACGGCCTAGCGCAGATTCTGCTGATCTACATTCTTGTCCGTCCCTTGGAGTCGATGTTTCCAGCGGAGGCGTGGACGTCGCGCAAGGGCACGCGGGTCGATATCGTCTACACGCTGCTGACGCGTCTGGGCCTCGTTCCGCTGCTGCTCTTCTTTGTGCTGATGCCCGTAACCAGCGGTTTGGACGAGTGGTTGCGGCTCCACAACCTGCTGCCCCGCGAATTGGAACTGCTCTCGCCATGGCTGCTGGCCAATCCACTGCCGAGCTTCTTCCTGTATCTGGTTGCCATCGATTTCTCAAACTACTGGCGGCACCGATTGCAGCACCGTTTGGAAATCTGGTGGAAACTCCATAGCCTGCACCACAGCCAGAAGATGTTGAGCCTTTGGTCGGACGACCGCAACCACTTGGTGGACGACGCTGTCACGTGGGTATGGTTTGCAATGGTCACGGCGCTGATCGGGATTCCCCCCGCGCAGTTCATCTGGCTGGTGGCGGCCAGTCGGGCGGTTGAGAGCCTCTCCCATGCCAACGTCCGCTTCGGCTTTGGCCCGGTTGGCGACAGGATGCTGGTGAGTCCAAAATTCCACAGGATGCACCACTCCATAGCGGCCGGGAAGGTCGGGTGCAACTTCGCAACCCTGTTCCCGATTTGGGACATCCTGTTCGGCACGGCCGATTTCCAGCATCACGCCGTGGCCACCGGGGTGAATCCGGTCGACGACTACCCGGACGGGTACCTCGCCCAGCAGTGGGTCGGAGTGAAAAGGCTCTTTGGCACCAAGTAACCCCCGCTTAAGCCAGCGGGAACAGCGTGCCCCGGCCCAGAAGCCACTGAGGGTCCAACCGACGCTTCACCGCCATCATCGCCTCAATGTGCTCCGGCGCGAATTGCAGCGAAAGCATTCCTGCCTTCCGTTTGCCGATGCCGTGCTCGGCGGAAACCGTGCCGCCCAGTTCGACCGCCTTGGCAGCGAATTCCTTCAGCAGGGCATTCGCCACCTCGGACTGGGCCTCCGTTGCCGGAAGCATATTGACGTGGACGTGGGCGTCGCCGATGTGGCCGTATGCCACGTATTGGCCGGGAAATTCCATTTCCAAGCGCTCGATGTAGTAGGCGAGCATCTCGCGGTTCTTGGGGATGGGCACGGCGAAATCGCTGCCCATCTTCATGAAGCCGCGCTTGGAGACGAATTCGATCACCAGCTCGGGCAGGGAATGGCGGAATCGGCGGAATCGCTCGCGGTCTTTGGCGGAGTTGGCGAACCAGCTCGCATCCACCAGCGCATGGGCGTCGGTGAGACGGGATTCCCATCCGTCCAAATCCTCGCCCTCGATCAGCAGCGCTGCGGCGGCATCGGCTGGAATTTCGGGGTAGCGACCGGTCAGCAGGTCCAACGCGTTGAGGCCGACGTACTCCAACATGCGCAGGTCATTGACCCCCCTCCAGGCGTCGACTGCATCCAGGGCGCGTTCGTCGCTATCGAAGAAGACCACTCCCTGGAAGATTTCCTTCGGTATCGGCAGCAACAGCAATTCTGCTTCGAGGACGACGCCGAGCGTGCCCTCTGAGCCGCAGAAGAGGTCGATCCAGTCCATGCCGGGTTCCAGCCGGTATCCTGCCGTGCACTTGGTGACGGCGGGCATGGGAATCGAAGGCACGTCGAAATCCACCTTGTCGCCCCGGCGGTACTCATGGACGCTGCCATCCATCAGCGCGACCTTCAACGCGAGGACGTGTCGGCGCGTGGAGCCGAATTTGAAGCTGCGGGAACCGCTTGCGTTGGTCGAGATGGTGCCGCCGACCCACGCCGTGATTTCGGTTGGGTCCGGCGCATAAAACTGTTTCGACGGTGCGGCCGCGTCGCGCAGCTCCAGCAGCGAAATGCCCGCACCCACCCAGGCCGAGCCCTGGCCAATCTCCAGTCTGCGGAATTTTTCCAGCGACAGGACCCAGCCGCCCTGGGGCACCCGTCCGCCCGTCAGCCCCGAACCGGCACCGGCGAGGGTGACTGCGATGCCGCGTTCCGATGCCCGGCGCAGGACATCGACCACACCCGCCTCATCGGCGGGAGCGAACACTTCGTCCGCGACGCCCTTGTAGCCCGAGGCATCCGTCAAATAGGCGGGGTTCATCGGGAAACTCGCTGGTTCAGGCGCGGTCCGATTACGCGCGTGATCTCGTCGAAGATGTAGGACTGGGACATGTCGGCCGCGATGTGGTGGTAGTCGCGGCTCCGGTAGTGGTTGAGGACGGGTTGGGTCTGCAACTCATAAGTTCGCAGACGCTCTTTGATGACGAACTCCTGGTCGTCCTTGCGCACCGTAAGCGGGCCGCCGCAAACGTCGCATTTGCCCGGTGTTTTCGGGCGTTTGGAGAGGATGTTGAACATCCGTCCGCAATCCCCGCACTGCCGCCGGCACATCATGCGGCCGACGAGCGCGTCGAGGCGGACATCCAGGTGGAGGACGATAGGCTCGGGTAGCCCGCGCTCCGCCAAGAGTCCATCCAGGTACTCGGCCTGCGGAACAGTTCTGGGGTAGCCGTCGAGAAGGAAGCCGTCCACGCAATCCGGCTTGTCGATGCGAGCGGCCAGAAGTTCGTTGATGGTGTCGTCGCCGACCAAGCCGCCCGAGGCGATCACGGCCTTGGTGCGTTGGCCAAGTTCACTGCCGGCGGCGATTTCGGCGCGCAGCATCTCGCCCGTCGAGATGGCGGGTATGCGGAACGGAAGCCAGTCGAGAATCATCTGGCACTGGGTGCCCTTGCCGGAGCCGGGAGGGCCGAATAAAAGTAGGACCAATTTTTCACTATTCCACGCCGGAGCGCAGGACGCAAGCGGCGTGGGTCGCGACGGCCACCCGCCCATCCCGGACCATCGGGCCAATGCGGGGAATGGGGTACGATTTCTCAATGGCCACCTCGCCGACAACCGCACCACATGCCGACCGTCTGACCGCGCTGGACGCCTTCCGGGGTCTCACCATCGCCTTCATGGTGCTGGTGAACAACGCCGGGGACGGCTCCAACGTATACCCCCCGCTCCAGCATGCCGAGTGGGACGGGTGGACGCCGACCGACATGGTGTTTCCGTCGTTTGTCTGGATCGCGGGCGTGGCACTGACCCTGTCGATGGCCAAGCGTCTGGCGGCGGGTGCCAGCAAGTCCACATTGTTGCTCCAAGCTTTGCGGAGGGCGTTCGTGATCTATGTCCTGGGCATTATCGTGTACGCGGCACCGCATTTCGACCCGTCAACGCAGCGGCTGCTGGGCGTCCTGCAGCGGATCGCGATTTGCTATTTCGTGGCTGCCGCAATCTATCTGCATACGAAGTTGCGGGGGCAGATCCTCTGGATACTGGGGCTGCTGGGCGGCTACTGGCTGCTGATGGCTTTCGTGCCTGTCCCGGGCTTCGGGCCGGGGCGGCTGGATGTGGAGGGCAACCTGGCGCACTATGTGGACCGGATCGTGCTGGGTGCCCACAACTACCACAACACGAAGACTTGGGATCCCGAGGGAATTGTCAGCACCCTGCCTGCGATTGCCACGGCGCTGCTGGGGGTTGTTTGCGGCCAAATGTTGAAAATGTCGCGCCCCTTGGTCGAGCGGCTCCCGAGGATGGCGGCGTTGGGCGTTGTCTTGATCGTCGCCGGGGAAATCTGCAACATCTGGTTGCCGATCAACAAGAAGCTGTGGACGTCGTCGTTCACCCTCTTGATGGCTGGAATGGATTTCGTCCTGCTCTCCGCGTTCCTCTGGATTGTGGACGTCAACGGCCACAAACGGGCTGTGCAGCCGCTGGTGATGGTGGGCCTGAATTCCATCACCGTCTACATGCTTTCGGAGTTGCTGGACGAGGCGCTCGGTTTCAGCGGATTGCATGAAAAAATTTACGAGGCGGTTTTTGTCCCAATCGCGTCGCCGGTGAATGCGAGCCTCCTGTGGGCTCTGGCCTACACCGGTTTGATGGTTCTGGCGGCCTGGGTGATGAAGGCCAAGGGCTGGGTGGTCCGGGCCTGACCGTGCATCGGCAAAATTCGCACTTGCCCCCGAGCCCCCATTCCGTATACGCTATGCACTTGTGCATCTAACCCCTGTAGACTACGCGCTCCTCGCCCTGTACCTGCTGTTCGTCATCGGAATCGGCTGGCGCCTTCGAAAAAGCGTCACGTCCGCCGGAGAGTTCCTGTCGGGTGGCCACCACGTGCCGGTCTGGATCACCAGCCTCGCATTCCTTGCGGCAAACCTGGGGGCGCAGGAGGTGGTGGGGATGTGCGCGTCGGGTGCCAAGTACGGCATCATGACGGCCCATTTCTACTGGATCGGTGCCGTGCCCGCGATGCTCTTTGTCGGCGTTTTCATGATGCCGTTCTACTACGGCAGCAAGGCCCGCTCGGTGCCGGAATACTTGGGGATGCGGTTCGACGAGAAGACTCGCGGGCTCAACGCGATTACGTTTGCCGTGATGACGCTGTTTTCATCCGGTATCTCCATGTACGCGCTGGGGAAGATGTTCCAACTGGTGCTGGGGTGGAGCTTCGACGCCTCGGTGGTGCTGTCGGCCGTGATCGTGCTCGCCTATACCTACCTGGGCGGACTCACGAGCGCCATTTACAACGAGGTGCTGCAGTTCTTCCTGATCGTGCTGGTCTTCTCCCCGCTGGCGATTCTGGCCGTCAACCGCGCTGGCGGTTGGGCCGGGATGCGCGCCAATCTACCCGACGTGATGACCCACACGTGGAAATACGCGGGTAATGCCAATGCCAATCCGATGGGCGTGGAAGCTTTCGGTCTAGTCGCCGGACTTGGCTTTGTCTTGTCATTCGGCTACTGGTGCACGGACTTCCTCGTGATCCAACGCGCCATGGCGGCCAACTCGATGTCAGCCGCCCGCCGGACGCCCCTGATGGCGGCCTTCCCGAAAATGATCATGCCGTTCATCGTGATTGTGCCCGGCATCGCGGCGCTCGCGCTGACGAAGATGGGGTCTGGCTACTCGTTGCCTTTGAAGGGTGATGGCTATGACTACGATCTCGCCCTGACCACGCTGATGGCCCAGTTCTATCCAAGTGGCATGCTGGGTGTGGGCCTGACGGCGCTGATGGCGTCGTTCATGTCCGGCATGGCTGGCAACGTCACGGCATTCAACACGGTGTTTACCTTCGACATTTACCAGTCCTACCTGCGCCCCGGCCAGTCCGACAGCC
>CAITMP010000208.1 GCA_903893525.1 uncultured Acidobacteriia bacterium
ACTCGAACTCCCGACCTACGGATTATGAGACCGTCGCTCTAGCCAGCTGAGCTACCCCGCCATTTTGGGCACCGGAATTCCAAGTATATCAAACAGGTCCGCAGAGTCCAACCGTCAAGCCGGACTAGGCTGCCGCTCGCTCGAAAAGTACCGAGCTTGCATCCAGGGACGACTTGCAGCGGGTACACTTCTGGCCTCGCAGCACCGTTGCGCGCCGTCCGCCATATGCCGCTTCGGCCGGAACTGAATGGGTGCACATAGGACACTGGACTTGGACCGCTATCTTCTTGGCTACTATTTTCCCGGCCATTGCGGCCCTCTGCATCTGGATTTCGTTCGTGTGAGCAATCATGCCTCTTCCTCCACGCCGATAGATGCAAACGCTGGGCCAAAAGTTTTCAGCTCCGTGTTTCGCCGGGTACTATAGCCTTCGGGCTACTTCTGCGGCGGAGCCGCGCTCGCTTCCTTGGTTTCGGCCAGGAATTTTTCCATCTGCCCCAACTGGTCCTTTACGGAGTCGATTTCCGGGGCGTTTGGTGCCATCTTGACGTATGCCCGGTACTGTTCCGCTGCACCGGCATAGTCCTTCTTTTCGATCAGGATTACGCCGAGCAGGTACTGGGCCTTGGGATTGGCGTGCTTCAAGTCGAGCTTGATCGTTTCCCGGCAGGCCTTTTCGGCCGCATCATATTTTTTCAGGTTGTAGTTGGCGACGGCGTCGGCGAACCACGCCCCCGGAAAATCGATCGGGTCTAGCCTGAGCCCTTTGTCGAGGTACTGTCCCGCATCCTCCCACTTTTTGTCCTTGGCCGCCATCAAGCCGAGTTCGATGTACGGACCCACCAATTTCGCATCGGCCTCAATCGCTTTCAGCATCGCCTCCCGCGCGGGCTCTAGTGCTTGCTGCTGGGCCCGCAGTTTCCCAAGGTTGAGCCACGCATCGGCGTACTTGGGGTAGACGGCAACGGCCTTCTCAAAGTCTTTTTGAGCCTCTGCGGGTTTGTTTTTCATTAGCGATTGCATGCCATGCTCAAACGCCTTTTTTGCGTCTTTCGGCGCCATCATCGACGTAGCGCTGACCGATGTGCCCTCCGACGCGCCCATCCGGTGCAGGATGATGGTGCCGACATCGGGATTGTCCATGCTGGTCCGGTTGAACAGCGTGGCAATCGTTGAGCGGTAGCCAGCCAGCTGGGCCCGCAACTCGCATCCGTTCATCTGATTTCTGAAGGGATTGCTCGACAGCGGGTTGCTGCCTCCGGCGGATTGGGCGCTGCCAAAGCCGGATCCCGTATTTCGGATGTCGGAACTTCCGGGTTCCGAGGCATCGCTGAGCATTCCGTTGCTCTGCCCGAACTGGAACGAGAAATGCCCCCGGTTGTCGGTGTAGGCAACAGACTTCGGCGTACCGTTGCAAACCTGCTGGATAGTCACATTTGAGGGGACCGGAGACCCGTCGTCCATCATGACCTGCCCTGAAAGGAAAATGGGCCGCTGGATCTGGTCCACCTGCGGCTGGGTGCTGGTGCTCGGCGTGGTCGGCAGGCCTGTCGTCCGTCCGCCGGTGGTGTTTGCGGCACCCCCGCCGGTTCCAATGTTGTTTCCCGACGCACCGGTTCCTACGCCCGTGGATGGCGTTGTTGTAGTGGACTGCGCTCCGGCATGGACCACAACCAAGGCGGACGCGATCAGGATCGAGGTTATCTGTTTCATTTCGGTACCCCTTGCGGCGGCGCTAACCACCTACGAGTTGAAATGATTATGCCACAAAGGAAGAAGGAGTGTGCTGTGGAAATGGTGGGCCTGTGCAGACTCGAACTGCAGACCTCTACCGTGTCAAGGTAGCGCTCTAACCAACTGAGCTACAGGCCCCAAAGGGAAGGACTCCGCTGGACGGAACCACTCATCCGCCACCGGAAATTCCAGTATAGCAATCAATTCGTAATGGCGACCATAGTGCCGGGCGAATTTCCTTCCAGCCGGTTGTTCACGAACAGGAACGCGGGGTTGCCATCCACCAAGGCGACGTGAACCAGCTCGCGCAAACCCTTGCGGGCCGACTCGTTGACCTCCTGAACTCGGGCGTAGGGCTCGAACTTTTGCACGGCCTCCTCGTAGGGGCGTCCTTGCCGGAGCAGGGCGCGGGCGACGATCAGGTCCGAGGTGCGCGAGCCGGGGATCGCCATCTGGTCGGGGATCTCCGGCATCCGGGTCCAAGCGTTGTAAACGTGGGCGATGTTGTGGGCGCGCAGGCAGTCGAAGTAGCGGGGGACCAGGAAGTCTGCGTTGCGGATTTCGACCGCGAAGCGCCAGCCCTGGGGGAGGGCGGCCAGGAAGGGGTCGAGGGCTGCGACGAAGTCTGGGGCACGGCGGAATTCGCGCTGGCGGAAGGTGCCAAATTCGAAGACGATCACGCCCACGCGGTCGCGCCAGGGCTCTAGGACACCCAGGAAGGCTTGGTTGAACAAGGGTGCGTCGAGGAATGTGTGGTTCGGCAGGCCTGCGAGCGCTCCGTACCGGGGTTGGACGGGCCAGTTGGCAACCGTGATGTGTTCCGGGGCTTTGAACCCCCATTGGAAGGTGGGCGGTGTTTGGCGGAAGAGCTTGGCCCAGAACTC
>CAITMP010000209.1 GCA_903893525.1 uncultured Acidobacteriia bacterium
CCCACAAGTGTTTCGTTTCCTACCTCGGCTACTCCGGCCACCTCGATATCTCCCAGTTGGAAATCGATCTCGAATCCGAAGGTCGCCTCGATCTCTTCAAGGCCACCTATCAGAAAGCCTTTGACAAGGACTGGGATCACGAGAAGGCCAAGGTCGCCTTCGCCCTCAACCAAGCCTCCCGCGTTCTTCACGAACTCGAGCCCGCCACCTATCCATCTGCCGATTCATGGGTCAAAGGCGCCCAGAACCGTGCCGACGTTACGCCGGGAATTCTGGCAGAGCGTTGCAGGGATCTCATGAACCGTCGCCGCTCTGGTCGGAATCTTGTTTTCGTCATCGACGAAGTCGGTCAGTTCGTGGCCCGCGACGTGCAGAAGATGCTCGATCTTCAGGCGCTGGTTCAAAATCTTGGTCGCATCGGTCGCGGCAAGATGTGGCTTGTCGTCACTTCCCAGGAAAAGCTCACCGAAATCGTTGGCGGAATGGATGACCGCCGGATCGAGTTACCGAAACTGATGGACCGATTCCCGCTCCAGGTACACCTCGAACCTTCCGACATTTCCGAAGTCACCAGCCGCCGCATCCTATCGAAGAACGCCGAAGGTGAGGTGGCTCTCCGCAAGCTGTTCGATGCCCACCGCGGCAAGCTCTCGCAATGCACCGCCATCAGTGCGGACATCCGTCTTCCGGAACTCACCGGGGAGAGCTTCATCTCGCTCTATCCGCTGCTTCCCTATCAGATCGGGCTGATCATCAATGTGGTGTCCGGTCTGCGCACCCAGGGTGGTGCCAGCCACCACGTCGGCGGCGCCAACCGCACCATCATCAAGCTCGCCCAACAACTCCTCATCCATCCGGACGTGGCGCTGGCCGAGGCACCGGTCGGCACGCTCGCCCGCATCGACCAAATCTATGATCTGGTTTCCGGCAACATTCCCAGCGAACTCCGCGGAAAAATCAGCGACATCGCCAAACAGGTCGATCATCCCATGGCCGCGCCTGTGGCGAAAGCGATTTGTCTGCTCCAGTTTGTCAAAAGCATCCATCGCACGGCGGAGAACATCGCCGCCTGCATGCATTCCGCAGTCGATGCCGATTCGTGCCTGACCGAGGTCAAGACCGCTCTCGAATCGCTGACCAAGGCCAAATCCATCCGTCTTGGGGACGATGGCTACCGCATCCCCAGTCCCGCCGAGGACGATTGGGAGCGGCAGCGCGACATTTTCCAGCCGAAACCCGCCGATGAGAACGAACTCCTGCGGGACACCGTTGGCAAGCTTTGGGCTCCGCAGCCTCAGCATCAATTCCTCGACACCAAGCTCTTCAAGGCCGCCCTGTTCCTGAACAACCGCCCTGTACAGCAGGACGGTGACATCCCGTTCCACCTCGCGCTCACCTCAAACGATGCCGACTATCAATCCGAGTCCGCCGAGATGCGGCAGCGCAGCAAGGTGGAAACCAAGTCGGTGTTCTGGGTCGCCCGTCTCGCCGACAAGGTGGACCACCATCTGACAGAAGTGTTCCGCTCAAAGCAAATCATCGGCGCCAAGGAGCGCGGCGCACGCACCCGCGATGAACTCGCCTTGGTTTCCGATGAGAAGAAACGCCTGGGCCGCCACAGCGACGAACTGCGCCGCTTGATCCGCGAATCCCTTCTTGGTGGAACCATTTGGTTCCATGGCAATGATCGCAGTCCTGGCGACAACGCCACGGAAGTCGGAAAGGTGGCAGAAAGCACCCTCAGCGTCGTCCTGCCGGAAGTCTTTGACCGCTATGCTGAAGGAGCCGCCCGTGTCACGAAACAGGACCTCGATTCCATCCTCTCCGCAGTCAATCTCCACGGCCTCACCCCCGTCTATGCCAAGTTGAACCTGCTGCGCGACGAGAGTGGTCAGACGATTCTCTGCACGGATTCCGGGCCTCTGGCCGAAATCCTGGCCCGCGTCAAAAACCGTGCGAGTTATGGCGAGTCCGCCACGGGGCGCTATCTAACAGAGGAGTTTGCCAAGGAACCCCACGGCTGGGACTTCGATGTCGTCCGCTTGTTCATCGCCTGCCTGCTCCGTGCCGGCCAAATCGAGGCCACCTCCCAAGGCAAGGTTGTCGAGACTGCTGTCTCCGCGGAGGCACGCGTCCTCTTCAGCAATAACAACACGTTCAAGAGCGCCACCTTCTGGCCGAAAGTGGTCTTTGATTTCTCCAAGCTGGTAGAGGCGAATGATGCCTTCAAGGATGTGTTCGGCCATGAAATGCCGGACATCGCCAGTCAAGGCGCCGTTGCAACGGAGATCCGCAAAGCCTGTGCCACTCCCGAGGAAGACCTCTCCATCACCCACAAGCTGCTCCTCGCCAACCGCCTCCCAGGTGCCTCTTTGATCCAGGAAGCGGTGGATCTGCTCAAATCGGTTCGCTCCGGATCGGAAGAGCAGACCATCCTGTCATTCAGTGCCGGCCACAAACAGCTCAAGGAATCGCGCAAGCGTGCCGCCGATCTCACTGAAACACTCACCGAACCGGCCTTGCTAGCCCTCGGCAACGCCCGTGCCGTCCTGCGTGACGAATGGCCCGTCCTCCAAAACGAGGCCGATCTTGATCCAGATTTTTCCTCCCGTGCGGATGAACTCGGTGACCTCCTCGCCCGTGAGACATTCTACAAGGAACTCGCCGCCATCGGGCAGCAAGCTTCCGCGCTGAGAGCGGAATACCTCCGCCGCCACACAGCCGCCTCGGAACAACGCTCAAGTGCCTACACAGCCGCCTTAAAAAAAGTCGCCGGGGTGCCTGGTTGGGAGGAACTCGCCGACGACCAACGTGTCCGCTTGATCGCGCCGCTGGAAGCTTGCGCCACTCCTGCGTCGGCCGGCACCGGCATCGCCTTGCTGCGTGCCGACACCGACGCCTGCCCAGGCCGCACCCAGAAAGTCATTCAGGAAATGCTCGGCCTATTGGATGGCAACCGCCTCGTCCGCCTCGACGTAAACTCGTTCTTCTCCGGCGGTATCGAAACCACTGAACAGCTCGACACCGCCATCGCCGCCCTCCGTGAGGAATGCGAAAAGCAGTTGGCGGAGGGGAAACGCATTCTCATCCAGTAGTCATGATTTCTAACGACGAAACCGAATCTGAACGTGCGTTCCACGAGTTCTGCACTTCTCGGGGTATCGGCATTCGTCGCATTGCAATTTGTGACACGCCCCAACCTGATTTTGAGGTGGAGTGTCCTTCTGGACCAGTGGTTGTGGAGGTAAAGGAAATCACGGCCAACAAACAGGATGTTGATTTCCATGAGTCCTTGGAGAAACACGGTAGGGCCTCAGAC
>CAITMP010000210.1 GCA_903893525.1 uncultured Acidobacteriia bacterium
CGCCAACAACGGTGAACCGAGTGTGGGTGTTGCTTGGAAAGTTTCGATCATGTGTCTCAAGTTCCTGAATCAGGACGGACAGGGATTCAACGGTGACGCAATTCGCTGCCTGCAATACGCCGTGAAGATGAAGGCGAAGGTCTCCAACAACAGTTGGGGTGGCGGACCCGCCGACCAGGCGATGTCGGATGCGCTGACTGCTGCCCGTACCGCCGGCCATTTGTTCGTGGCTGCTGCCGGCAACTCTGCGCTCAACAACGACGTGGACCCGGCGTATCCGGCTTCCTACGGCCTCGACAACATGATCTCGGTTGCCGCTATCGACCGTAAGGGACAGCTCGCCAGCTTTTCCAACTTTGGCCGGCGCAGCGTTCACATTGGCGCGCCCGGTGTAGATATCTTTTCCTCAATTGCCGGATCCGACACGGATTATGACACCTTCTCCGGTACCAGCATGGCCACTCCCCATGTGGTTGGTGTGGCTGCGCTGGTCCTTGCAGCTCATCCGAACGCCAAGATCTTCGAGCTCCGCGAGCGCCTCCTGAATTCTGCGGTTCCACTGAAGGCCCTCTCCGCCACCACGATTACGGGCGGCCGTCTGGATGCCTACAATGCGGTCAACGGGGATGTCTCTGGGAGTCTCCAGTTGGTGGTGGATCCTCCCACGGGTACTCGCCTCCTTGCCGGCGCCAAGGTCCCGGTTTTCGCCCGCGTCACCGACATCATCAGTGTAACCAACGCGACCGTGACGGCGACCGTTGACGGTGCTGGTTATTCGGCCGCACAGCTCAAGTTCCTCAACGACGGTGTCGCACCGGACATCGAAGGCTTGGATGCGGTCTATACCGCGAACCTCCTGCCGACGAAGGCCGGTACCATCACCCTGACGTTCGTTGCCTCGGCTCCCAGCAAAGTTGGACTGACGAATGTGGTCACTTATGTGGTCGGGGATCGCCCCGCCAACGACCAGTTTGCCCGCCCGATCAAGATTGATGCTTCTGGTGGTTCTCTCTCCGACGACAACAGTCTCGCCACTTTGGAGCCGGGCGAACCTAAGCATGCGGGTGCGATAAACATTCGAAATTCACTCTGGTATGCGTGGACTCCGACGGATTCGGGATCGGTCCGGATCGATACCTATGGTTCGTCGGCAACGGTCGCCTTGGCGGTTTACACTGGAAACTCGTTCTTGACGCTGAAGTCAGTCGCCTCGGCGGTACCGGCGGCGAACCGAATCGTCTCCGTTCTGAATTTCAATGCGGTTGCAGGGACCACGTATCGCATCGCTGCTGCAGGCTCTGGCGACTTCGGAATCGGCGCCTTCAATCTTCGGGTCTTGCCCGGCGGTGTGCCGGACACCACCGCTCCTTCGGCCTTCATTACCTCACCCACTGCTGGTTTTGTGACCTCGCAGAGCCAACTGCTCGTCTCCGGCACGGCTCTCGATCCCGACCAATCCGCCTCGGGGGTCCGCGAGGTCAAACTTACGGTGAACGGTTCCTCGGTGAA
>CAITMP010000211.1 GCA_903893525.1 uncultured Acidobacteriia bacterium
ACAGAGAGCTTCAGGTTGTGGAACTGTCCGTCCAAGTCCTTGTCGTTGAGATAGAAGCCGAGGGAGTAGGAGGTGCTCGAATCCTCCATGGCCTCGACCACGGCGGTGCCGATGTCGTTGCGGTTGTAGTAGGCACGGCCTCCGGTGGCTGCCGCGAATTCCTGCATCAGCATGATGTTGTCGATGGCGTCGGGAGCCGCGATGAGGCCGCGCGCATCTACGGGATAGATTGCCACGTTGGCGTCGTTGACACGGTTCAGGGAGCCCTTCATGATGGACCGCAGATCCTCGTCGTGTGCGAAGCCGCCGGTGATCCAGATGATGCTCTTGCGGCCGGTTGCTCCAGCCATATGCTCGGCCACCAGGTTCAGCGATTCCATGGCAGCCGTTACGCGGCGGCGCAATTGGTATTCCGACAGCGCCGGTGGTGTTCCGGTTACATCGCCACCAAGTTTTTGGTGCTGGGCCCCGAATGGATTTTTTACTTGAGTGGGAAGGTACATCGGAATTCCGGGCCGGTAACGCTTGATGGCGGCTCGGAGGAGGTCACGGTCCGTAGTGTAAGTCTGGAGCACCGAGAGGTCGTTCTTCAACGAGTAGATAGCGACGGACTCGCCGCCCTGCATGCGGTCGACAGCTGCCATCGCCTGCTGTCGGGAGTGGCTTTGGTCCTCGAAATCGGTGTTGAGTCCGTCGATCAGGATGGCCGTGATGCGTCCTGGCCCGTTCCCCAGCGAAAAGCGGTTGGTGTAGATTCCCGGTCCAAGATTCGGCTGAGGTTGCGGAGGAGTGGATTTGGCGTCGTCGGGCGAAAAGAATTGGACTTCGCGGCGCTTGCCGCTGTCGGAAATGCGGAAGTCCTCGCGCTTCAGGTTGCCGATGTGTGCCCCATCCTTGCTGCGGACGGAGACGCTGATTTGTACGGCGCGTGTTTCGGTGCGGATGGTTGGCTCGTCCTGTGCGAGGGTGGACGCCCAAAGGGCCAGTAAACCGGGGATGATCACTTTGGTTTCGCTCCTTGCCTCATCAGCGCCGACAGTATTTCGTACTGGTCGCTGGCGATCAAATCGACGCCTGCTTGGATCTCGGCGTTCCAGCGGATTTCGGCAGCCGCCCGGGAAGGGAAATTATAGGTCTGGAACCACCCTTGGTTTTCCGCCTCCGTGAATCCGTCGACAGTGTAGAAGCGCATCCAGTAGCCGAGTTTGTGGGCGTTTTCGACTATGGATTTCAGCTTGGCGGCCTTGGCCGGCGTCCATTCGGTGGCTTTCGGCTGGCCTTCGGGTTCGACCTCGCGCCAGGAATAGTTCAACCAGCGGCGGTAGTTGGTGGCGCGCTGGGTGAGCCCCTTCGTATGTGCCGAGCCAAAAAGGCGCAGTTTCCCGCCGACGGGGACTTCGCGGTCGAAGATAGCTTCCTGTTCATCCGCATCCTCGGTCAGGACGAGGATTGGCTTCATTGCGATTGGTTGGAGCGATGTGGGATCAGCCGACTTGGTGCCTGTCGCCAGCCAAGGTTCATACTGCTCAAGCACTTTCCACACCGCACGCAGCGTTTCAGGCTTGAGATCCTTGAAATCAAAGTGTAGAACGATCAAAGGCCACTGATCGCGGCGGTTGTCCTTCAGTGCCTTCTCAATGATGGGTCTGACGCGTTCAAAGAAGTGTTGTTTGAGTGTGGGTTCGGTGCCGGTGGTTTTGTCGGTATGGGTGACGACCGCTTCGCCGCCGAAAAAGCCTATGTCCTGCTCTATAGCCACGGGGAAGCCGGTCGCCAGAGCCCGGTCGATACGGTCCGTGTACTTGCCCTCGTAGGGATAACAGTTGTGGGCGTCGAAGAGCGGTGCCGGGAAGGGTGCCGGGGACTGCGCGGTCGCCACCTGAAGTAGCGCCGCGCAGCCCAACACCAGAAAAACTGCAGGTTTCACGCCTTCGGCGCGACGGTTGCCCGCGTGGCGCCGGTGGAAATGCCGCCATCGACCAACAGGGTCTGGCCGGTGACGTACTCGCTTGCATCGGAGGCCAGGAAGACGACGGCCCCGTCGAGGTCATTCGGTTTGCCGGGACGACGCATCGGGATGCGGTCGACCAGATAGTCGAGCCACTCCTTGTTCTCGTACAGGACCGCGTTCTGCTTGGTTTTGAACCAGCCGGGGGCGAGGCAGTTGACGGTGATCCCGTTCTTGCCCCAGTCGTCCGCCAAGCTCATGGTCATCTGTTTCACGCCGCCGCGGCTGGCGGTGTACGGGGTCAGGCCAGCATAGCCGAACACGCTGGTGACCGATCCGATATTGATGATCCGTCCGTAGCCTTGCGGGATCATGGTCTCGCGCGCGACAGCCTGGGCGACGAAAAATTCGCCGCGCAGGTTGGTGTCGAGGACCAGATTCCACTCGTCCCACGTGAGATCGACGGCTGGCTTGCGGACGTTCAAGCCCGCGTTGTTCACCAGAATGTCGATTTTGCCGTAGTGTCCAACCGCTGTTTTCACAGCGGCTTGGATGCTGTCGTAGTTGCGAACGTCGAGTTCCACCGGGAATGCCCGGCGACCCAGCGCTTCCACTTCGGCTTGGAAATCCGCCAAGTCGGAAAGTTTGCGGCTGGTGATGACCAGATCCGCTCCGGCTTTCGCCAGCGCCCGCCCCATGTATTGGCCGAGACCCCGGCTGGTGCCGGTGACCATGGCTACACGGCCGGTCAGATCGAAGAAGTTATGCACGCTCACGGGGCTTTGACTCATGGAACTAGCACCACCTTCATCACATTGGCCTCGTGGTTATAGAGGCGGTTGAACCAAGCCGGGCCCTCGGACAACGGCGCGACTGCCGAAATCAGCGGGGCGACTTTGATGATTCCGCGGTTCATCATGTCGATGCACTGCGGATACTCGCCGTTCGATGCACAGGAGCCCTGCAGACGGATCTGGCGGGTGACCACATATTGCAGCGGGATTTCGATGTTCGGCTGCAGATTGCCGACCAAGGTCACGGTGCCGCCCTTGCGCACCGAGTGGATGGCGCTGACGACCGGAACCGTGTAGCCGACGCACTCGAAAGCGACGTCGGCACCGCGCCCGTTGGTCAATTCCTTGACGGTTTCGGGTACATTGGCGCGTTTGGGGTTGATGGTGTCGGTTGCACCCAGGGAAACTGCGGCCTCGAGCTTGTTGTCTTCCATGTCGACCACGATGATCCGGGTGCAGCCCGCAGCCTTCGCCGCTTGGAGTGTAACGAGGCCGATCATTCCGGCACCCACCACCAGTGCGGTGTCGCCCAGCTTCACAGGCGTGATGGACACGGCGTGGACGCCGATGGAAACAGCCTCAATCAAGGCCGCTTGTTCGAACGGGAAGCTGTCCGGCAGGCGGTACATGATGCGCCGGGGGACCGACACAAACTCCGCGAATGCGCCGTGGCGCTTGAATTCCTTGGGGGCAACGCCGACAACCTGCCGGTTGTCGCAGAGGTTCACGTCGCCAG
>CAITMP010000212.1 GCA_903893525.1 uncultured Acidobacteriia bacterium
CACCCGCGCGGCTCTTCTGAGGAACACGCGCAAGTTACGCCGCCGGACGCGGCTGAACGGGTGGTTCCTCCAGTCTTTGGCGCCGCGGCCGGCGGCTCTTGCGCTTCTGAGAAACCGCCGCCTGCTGGCGCGCCGGACATCCGGTTACAGCCGACTGAAAGTCGGCTGCAGCGAAGAATCGCTGCCCTGTACAAACTGGCTGTCGGTTCCTCTCCCATTGGTCCCGTGCGGCCCGTCCGCTATGCAGCTTCCAACGCCGCGGCCGCCGCATCGGCCTCAGCGGCGGCAACGGCCAAGTCCACACCCTCCCAGCGCGCAACCACAGCGGTTGCAAGGCAATTGCCCAGCAGATTCACAGATGTGCGGGCCATGTCCATCAGGGTATCCACGCCGAGGATCACCGCCACGCCCTCGACCGGCAAGCCGAACGTAGCCAAAGTGCCAGCCAAAATCACCAGCGACGCGCGGGGCACGCCAGCCACGCCCTTGCTGGTCAGCATCAGCGTCAGCAACATCGCAATCTGTGTCTTGAAGGGGACCTCAATGCCGGCTGCCTGCGCCACAAACATCGCGGCCAGCGACAAATAGAGCGTGGAACCGTCCAGATTGAAGCTGTACCCAGTTGGAAGCACGAAGGCCACAATGTGCTTCGGAACTCCAAAACGTTCCATGTTCTTCAGCGCGATCGGCAGTGCCGATTCGCTCGAAGCGGTTGAAAACGCCAGCAGGAAAGGCTCTCGGACGTATTGGATGAAGCGTTTGATCGGAATCCGGCAAATGGTGGCCACCGAGCCCAACACCACCACCACGAAGAAGACCTGCGCGGCGTAGAGCGTCGCCACCAGCTGGCCCAGGTTCACCATGACGCCCAAACCCTTGTCGCCGATGGTCGCCGCCATGGCGCCAAACACGCCGAACGGAGCAAACAGCATCACGTAACCCGTGTACCGGAACATCACCTCAGCCAAGGACTCGCAGAATTCCACAACCGGGCGCGCCTGCAAGCCGGTCGTGGCGCAAGCCGCGCCGAAAATGAAGGCAAACACGACAATCTGGAGAACTTCGCCCTTGGCCATAGCGTCAATCACGCTGGTCGGGAACGTATGCTCCAGAATCTGCGCAAAACTCGCGCTCTGCGCCGCCACGCCGGCTCCCGTGCCCTTGGTGAGATGAACACCCACTCCAGGCTTGGCCAAGTTCACGGCACCAAGACCCACAAACAGCGCGATGGTCGTAACAATCTCAAAGTACAGAATGGCCTTGCCGCCGATCCGCCCCATCGTCTTCACATTGCCGGTACCCGCGATTCCAACCACCAGGGTTCCGAAAAGCAGGGGGGCGATGATCGACTTGATCAAGCGCAGGAATATGGTTCCCAGGATGGCCAATTCCTTGGCGGGGCCAGGGGCGACGGCTCCAAAGGCAACTCCCGCGACAAGCGCAATCAGGATCCAAGCTGTAAGGGATACGCGTTTCATGTTGTACCAATTCTCCAGAGGGCGGTCAGATTTTGGGTGCCAACATGGCAAAGGCAGTCGCACGAGGCCGCCGTATCTCCCTATTAGAGTACACGTTGGGTGTGCGGAGGCCGGGTGGAACCCGTCGGAGCGTACAATCTTCTTAATCCATCCATGTCCAGTCCCATCAGAAGCCTGGCCCTTTCGCTGCTTGCCGCAAGCCTTCTACCCGCCGAGGGCAGCCTCGCCGATTACCAGCGCGCCGAGGGCCTCGCCGCCAAGGCCAAGGCGCTTAGAACCAATGCGCCCGGTCCCGCCACATGGTTCGACAGGAACCACTTCTGGTACACCCGGCAGGTACCCGGTGGCAACGAATTCATCATGGGCGACGCCTCCGCCGGAACCAAGGCCCCGGCGTTCGACCATGAGCGCCTCGCCGCAGCCCTATCCAGCGCCAGCAAGCAAAAATTCGCAGCGTTTGGGCTTCCGGTGTCGCCCACGACGCAGTTCGTCGATTCCGGAAGCGCCATCCAGTTCACCGCGGGCGACCAAGTATTCAAATGCACCCTTGCGGATTACATCTGCAGCAAGGTTGACCAGGAGTCAGGAGGACGCCCTCGCAGAACCGCACCCGAATCCCCCGAGCCCGGTGGCGATCCGCTAGACGGTTTGGAGTACGAGGGCCTGCCGCCCCAGGCCGCTCCAGGCACTGCGGCCTTCACCCGACCCCAGTCCGGCTGCGCGAATCCCAGAACGCCGGAATCCGCCGCATGCCGCTCGTACGACGGCAAGTGGGAGGCGATCATCCAGAACTACAACATCTTCCTCCGTCCCTTGCAGCCGGCAGGCCCCCCAGTCGCTCTGAGTACTGACGGCTCCGAGGGCAATCCCTACATTGCGAGGACCATCGCCTGGTCGCCCAATTCCGCCAAGCTCGCGGCCTACAAGACGCGTCCGGGATATGACCGCCAAGTCCACTACATCGAATCCTCCCCCGCCGACCAGATCCAGCCCAAGCACTCGTCCATCTTCTACCGAAAGCCGGGCGACGCGCTCGACATCGCCCGACCGGCCTTGTTCGATATCGCCACCAAACAGGAAACCGAGATTGCGACCGATCTTTTCCCCAACGCCTACAACCTGACGGTGCCTGTCTGGTGGAAGGACAGCCGTGCCTTCACGTTCGAATACAACGAACGCGGACACCAAACGTACCGTGTGATCGAGGTGGATGCCGCCACAGGCTATCCCCGCACCCTCATCGAGGAGCGGTCCAAGACGTTCATTTACTACAACCTCCTCGGACCGGGCATGTCCGCCGGACGCCGCTACCGCTACAATCTGGAGTCGTCCAACGAGATCCTCTGGGCCTCCGAACGAGATGGCTGGGAGCACCTCTACCTCTACGACGCCCGCACGGGCAAGGTGAAGAACCAGATCACCAAAGGGCAGTGGTTGGTCCGCAACGTCACATTCGTGGACGAGCAGGCCCGCCAGATTTGGTTCGAAGCCAGTGGCATGAACCTATCGCAGGACCCCTATTTCACCCACGCCTACCGGATCAACTTCGATGGAACCGGCCTCGTCGCATACACACAGGCCGACGGAAACCACACGGTCAGCTATTCCGGAGACCGGAAATTCTACGTGGATACCTGGTCGCGCGTCGATCTCCCACCGATCTCCCAACTCCGCCGCACCGACGACCGGGCACTTGTCATGGAACTCGACAAAGGCGACGCCGCGCCGCTGATCGCCGCCGGCTTCCGTTTTCCCGAGGTCTTCACCGCCAAAGGGCGCGACGGTAGCACCGACATCTGGGGGACTATCGTGCGCCCCTCCAACTTCGACCCCGCGAAGAAGTATCCGGTGCTCGAGCAAATCTACGCTGGCCCCCAAGGCTCGTTCGTCCCGAAGACCTATTCAGCGCTTCCGGCCACCCAAGCGTTGGCGGAACTCGGCTTCATCGTGGTCCAGATTGACGGGATGGGAACCAGCAACCGCTCGAAAGCATTTCACGATGTCGCGTTCAAGAACCTGGGCGACGCCGGATTCCCGGACCGAATCCTCTGGCACAAGGCCCTCGCCGCCAAATATCCCTACTACGATCTCACCCGTGTCGGCATCTACGGCACCTCCGCCGGTGGTCAGAGTTCCTTGGGCGGTGTTCTGTTTTATCCCGATTTCTACAAGGTCGTCGTCACCAACTCCGGTTGCCACGACAACCGGATGGACAAAATCTGGTGGAATGAGCAGTGGATGGGCTGGCCCATCGGCCCGCAGTATGCAGCATCCTCCAACGTTGACAACGCATACCGACTCCAGGGCCACGCGCTGATCGTGATCGGCGAGATGGATTCCAACGTCGATCCGGCGTCCTCACTCCAAGTGGTGAATGCGCTTGTGAAGGCGAGGAAGCATTTCGACATGCTCTACATTCCCGGCCAGAACCATGGAGTGGGCGTCCTTGCCGACCAGCACTACCTGCAGGACTACTTCGTCCACCACCTGCTGGGGGTCGAGCCCCCGGATTGGAACCGCCTGGCACCAAACACAGCTGCGACCCCTGCTCCGAGAGTCGACTGATTAGTCGGCCTGTCCCAAACGGGCGCTGCCGGGCCCAATGTGGATGTGCGGCCCGGTAGCCTTGCCAGGAACCGCCGTCCGGAAGGCAAAGTACGGAATCTGATTCACCTGTAGGAACTGCATCAACCATTGCCCCTCGGGCTGGTCGGGACTCACAGGCACATCGATCCTCCCGCGGTGGTCGAAATGCATGGCCTTGTGCGTCGCCGTTTCGCCATCGGCGCTGATGGGCATCGACTTGGCAAACCGGGCCATGAAAGCTCCCGCAATCCGGTCGCGGTCGACGGAGGTAAACACGCCGCGCCCGTCGTACTTCGTGTAAACCGTGCCCACCCATTCCGGATGCAACTCGACCTGAAGCTCAATGCTGGCCAAAGCCCGCTCGATGCGCAGCGATTCGGCAATTTGCTGGATCAGCATCGCCCTTGTCTGCGCCAGTTGGAGCTCGTTTTGCGCCAGCTCGAAATCGGCGTCGGTCGCCTCGGCTTCGGAGCGGGAAACGACGCCGGAACTCGCAAGCATCCGCATCCGCTCCATGTCGGCCTTGCGCCGGACCAACATCCGTTGGGCGATCCGGATCAACTGCTCCGCCTGTTCCGGCAGCAAGTCCTTGCTGTACAGGTACTTGTGCAGGATCGACATGTCCTTGGCGTCCTCAATCCCCTCCAAGGCGCGCTGGTACCGGACCAAAGGCACCGCTCCATGCGAAATTAGGGAGCGGACGCGCTGCATGTTGTCCTGGGCCCTCAGCACGCCGGAATCGCTGAGATCGGGCTGCAATTCAGGCACCTGTGCGAGCTCGGCTTGGGCTTGGGGAGCCGCGGGTAGCACAGTCGCCGCAGGGTCCTGAACCAATTCCTGGGCGAAAACCGAAATTGCGAATAGCGCCGCCAATGCGGCAATTCTGTGGAACACGCTATTTTCATAGTACGATAGGAACTGAGGATAAGTTCTGACCCCGACGGAAACCGTGGAAACACAGCAAGACGAGCAACTTCAAGACCAGTTGGAACTGGAAACAGCCACCGACCTTGAACTCGATGAATTCGAAATCGACGAAAGGCCCAATTGGCTGGTGGCCGTCCGCGCCGCCG
>CAITMP010000213.1 GCA_903893525.1 uncultured Acidobacteriia bacterium
CTGTAATCGCGCTTGTTCTGAACGATGACCTGGGTGACGGACTGGGTCGCGTTGGATTGCGGCAAGCTGCGGTGGCTGAGGGAGGTGGACTCCTGGAAGGCGGGGTCCAAGTTCTGGGTTACGGGGCCGATCTGGGAAACCGTGGCGTTGCCGTTGGCTCGAACTTGGCCGCTGTTGCCCCCGCTCACTCCGGCAGCCTGCTGGCTTCCGAGGACGCCTTGGCCGCTGGTGTTGGAGCTGGCCTGGCTGGAACCGCTCTGGACGCCGGGGAGCGCGCCACCGGCTTGCGAGCGCTCCAACCGCCAAGCGAGTAGAACCGGGTTGTAGCGCGAGATTTCCAGGTCGATGTTGTTTTCGAGCGCCAGGGAGATGGCGTCGGCCGCCGTCAGGTATAGGTTTCCGCCCTTGATGAGGGCTCCCAAGCGGCTGGAGTTGCCGAGCCGCACGTCCGGTACGGAAACTGCGAGGTAGGGGCGCTTGTACATTGGCCCGACAGGCCGAACCGGTTCGATGGACACGGTGTTTTGGGCCCAGGACGTGGCTTGCAGGAGGCAGAAGGACAGCCCGAGTGCCATCGGCTTGCGGAAATGGAAAAGGAAGGGTCGTGGCATGGTGGTCTTCCTTTCCTATTTGACAGGTACTGCCGAGGGGCCTTCGCTCACCTTGCCGGCCATGGCCTCGGTCAAGGAGATGTGGTTGACTTCGAGCGTCGCTCCGATGGCTTGGTCGAGCGCGATCCGTGCATGGCTGTAGTTGGCCATTGCCTGAACCTCGGAGCTTTGCGCGGAGGCCAAGTCGCGCTGGTCCTGAACCACTTGGTACGCGGTGGATGCCCCGAGTTCATACTTTCGCTTGTCGCCGTCGAATGTCTGTTGCGAGAGCTTGCGGGCCTGAACAGCGGCCACGTAGCGCGCGCGGGCCTGCTGGATGCCGATGACCGCGTTCTGAACATCGACGCGGACTTGGTTGATCTGCTTTTGCAGGTTCAGCTCGTTTTGCCGAAGTTCCAGCATGCTGGTGGCGTAATCGGACTGGGCGGCCCGGTTGCGCAACGGAATGTTGAGGGAGAATCCGGCGGAATAGTTCGGGTAGTTGCGGCGGAAAATCTGTCCCAGCGCGCTCCCGAAACCACCGGCAAAAACCGGCACGCCACCCTGGGCCACGGCAAACGCTGTCGCATCGCCGGAAAGGCCGTTGTTGGTCAGTTCGCCGAATGCTTGGAGGGTGGGCTTGAGGGAACTCTTGATTCCTACGAGGTTGATCTTGTTGCTGTCCAGGTTGATCTTGTCGGACTCGATCTCGACCCGGCTGTTGAGCGCGGCCGCCACAAGTTCCTCGACCGGACGGATATTGTCCTTTTCCGGGATGGAGAAGCTGTCGATCGGCATGATGTGGACATTGGCCAGATCCGTGGTGGCGACGCCCGCGCGGCTCAGCACGTTCTTGAGAATCGTTTCCTGCTGGAGCAGGTTGGTCTGGGAGATCAGCTCATCCTGCTGCGCGGTGAATAGCTGGGCTTGGGCGCGGGTCACTTCGATCTCGGCGAGGGTGCCGATTTGCACCTGCTTCTGATTGTTGTCCAGCAATTGCTTCGCGGTTTCGAGTGCCGCGCGGCGGGCTTTCAAGTCTTCGGTGAAGCTCACCAAGTCCCAATAGACGTTGAGGGCGGCGGTCACCGTGGTGATGACCTGCTGTTTGAACTGGAGGTCCGTAACCTTCAACTGGTTCTTCTGGACCTTGATGTTGCGGGTGTTCACGGCGCGGCCGAAACCATTCAGGAGGTTTTGGGTCACGGTCAGGTCGATATCGGCGGTGGTGTAGGGGTTCAGGCTGTAAAAGGCGCTGTTCACCTTCTGGTACTGGCTAGCGAAGGTCAATGTGGAGGACAACCCGAAATCGGTGCTTTGCGAGTAGGATGCCTGGAAGGTTCGGGTGTTGATCACCAGCGACTGGATACCGCTGAGGACGGTATTGCTCTGGGGAATGGTGCTATGGCCGAAATTGGCAAAGGTGGTGAGGGAGGGGTCGAGCGAGGGGATCGACGGGCCGAGCTGGGTGAGGACGCTCGAATTGACGCCGCCGCCAGAGGTCGCGGGTGCCCCGTTGGTATTGATGCTGACACCGGCCAAGCTGACCGAAGTCGGGCCGGCGGCTACGCCTTGGCCGACGCTGCGGAGCAATCCACCGGCTTGGGCGCGGCGCAGGACTTCACGGGCCAGGAGCGGGCCGTAGCGCTGGACTTCAATATCGATGTTGTTTTCCAGAACGAGTGCCACAACGTCCTTGGCTGACAGGTACAGGTTGCCCGCCTTCACCAGCGAATCCAGCCGCGACGTGTTGGCCAGATTGATTGGCGGAACCACGCGCGGCATGTAATTCTTGAGGAACCCGTTGGCACGACCGGCGTGGGCGAGATCCGGGGCCGGGTCGATGCGGATGGCGTTTTGCGCGCCGAGCGGTTGAACCCCCAGTGAGAACATGGAGAAGATCAGGCAAATGGCGGTGGCGCCTCGGAAGCTCATACGCGAATCTTGTTGGACCTTCATTCGTTTGTTGTCTCTGGGTGTCGTGTGCCGGGCCGGTGGTTTTTGGACCGATGGCTCAAGTATCTGTAACGGTTGAATGCGTCCGTCGGTTCAAAAAGTTTTGGCACCTGTTCTGGCTGCCAAGCTGGGCTGCGGACGCGCGAGAGGCTAATTCCAATGGTATAGTAGCGTTGGTGACCTCGCAAGCAGGCTCGGTACTCGAGCTTTTCCAGCAGACCGGAGCCTACCTCTCCGGCCACTTTCGTCTGACCAGCGGGCTCCATAGCCCGAACTACCTGCAGTCGGCGATTGTGCTCCAGCATCCCCAACATGCTCAGACGCTCGGGATGGCGCTGGCGGCCCGAATTTTGTCCTTGGCTGAGGGAAAAAAGATCGATGTCGTGATCTCGCCGGCTCTTGGCGGGTTGATCATTGGCCATGAGGTGGCGCGGGCGCTGGGAGTGCCTTTTATTTTTACCGAGCGGGCGATTGACCGCACCATGTCGCTGCGGCGCGGTTTCTCCTTGAAGAAGGGATCACTGGCCGTGGTGGTCGAGGATGTCATCACCACCGGTGGCAGTACCCGGGAAGTGATTGATATCGTGCGCGCGGCCGGGGCCGTTCCGGTTGCGGCGGGATCCATTATCGACCGCAGCGGCGGGGCAGTTGATCTGGGTATTCCGCGCGCGGCGTTGGAAACGCTTCAGGTACTGGCGTACGATTCGGAAGCGTGTCCCATGTGCAGGGCTGGCGATGCTGTTGTCAAGCCGGGCTCACGACCGGCATAGTTGCCGGACTTTATTCGTCTACCGAATCCCCGATAGCCAGCTTTCAAAATCCAGTTCGGTAACCGCACACCCGTCCAGATACCTTGGCAGGAGGAGAGGGTCGGCATGCCGGGACACTAGCCCGTGTTCGCAGGTGGTGGCGCTTTCTATGCCGAATTCCCGCAACCACGGCAAAAATTCGGGTGCCGTGACGCCACTGGGATAGCAGAAGTGTTTTGGGTCGCGTCCCGTTATCTCCCGGACTTCCAATGCATTGTCCCGGAGTTCCCGCAGGAAGAGGTTCCGGTCGTGCGGCGTCCGGTGCCTGTGGGTGTGTAGTTGGATGTCGACGCCTGCCTGTGCGGCGACCTTGGACTCGGCTGGTGTCATCAACTGGAACAAGCGGTCGGCCAGAATCGAATCGTAGTCGAGGCCGATGGTCTCAGCCAGGCAACGGGCAACCTTGTCGCACTGCTCGGCGGTCAGGTATTCGGAGTCGACTTGCTGCACGTATCGCGCAACGGCCTGTTCACGGGCTGCCGAGGTGGCGTACTCGGCCCAGCCGCTCTTCCACATCAGGTATTTGACCATCAGGGAGAAGACTGGCAACTGGTATTTCATGTACCAAGTTGTGAGGTACAGGGTGGAAGGGAAGTTGTATTTCGCCATGGCGGGCATGGCGTGCAGGTAGAAATCGTGGAAGCCGTCGTCGAACGTGATAACGACGCTTTTGGGTGGCAGCGTTTTGTTCTTCACCCTGACCAAGGCTTCGGACAGCGGCAGGACATTGGCTCCCCAATCGTGAAGAAATGCCATGCGCTGGCGGAAAAGCTCCGCAGGCATGTACAAGCCACCTTCCCAGAGATGCTCGTCACGCAGTGATACGCCGTGGTAGCAGAGGATCACCAACTGGTTTCGGCGCAGGTAGCGGGTTGCTGCCGAAAGTGCGCCGGTGGACCGCAGCCCCCGCAGCACGACCGATTTCAGTGGATTCCCAATTCCCATTCGGCTCTATTTACAACGCTACCTCTATTTTTGCACTTGCACCGGTGTCGGCGCGCAAGGCGGGTTCCGATCCGGCGGTGGTCCGCGTGTCCAGCGGTATTCCGGGCCTAACATGGAGTTTGGCCCGCCGGATTCGCATCACACTCTCATACGACGGAACGGATTTTCATGGTTGGCAGGTCCAGCCCGAGCCGAACACGATCCAAGGTATTCTGGAAACCATTGTGGAGGGCATTGAGGGGAAACACGTGCACGTGGCCGGGTCCGGCCGCACCGATGCAGGCGTTCATGCCCATGCCCAGGTCGCGGCATTCACACTGGAAAATCCGATCCCTCCCGACAACCTTCTCCGTGCGATCAACAGGCTGCTGCCGCCGGCGATCCGGATCCTGTCGGCAGCCGAGGTTCACCCCGATTTCCACCCCCGCTTCGACTCCATCGCCAAGACTTACCGCTACACCATGCAGCGGACCTATCCATGCTCTCCGTTTGAGTACCGCTACGTCTACCACCATCCGTATCCTCTGGACGAGGAGAAGATGATCGCTGCGGCTCGGGTCTTCGAAGGCGAGCATGATTTCACCCGTTTTGCGGCAAAGGATAACAGGAGTTGCTCCAAGGTCAGGACCATCTTTTTGTCCAGACTGGAGCGCAGCGGCGACAAGCTGGTTTACACGGTCCGGGGCTCGGGCTTCCTGAAACACATGGTGCGCAATTTGGTGGGAACACTGATTGAGGTCGGGCGGGGGAATTTGGACGGAACCAAGATACCCCGCAAGTGCGGTGCGACAGCTCCGGCACGGGGACTGGCATTGGTGTCGGTGGAATACCCTGGTTGGTGCTCCTCGGACGAGCCGGGTCCGGCGTGATACCCTGAAGCCGTGCCCTGCCTATATGACCTCGACCCCGGCGTCGACTCGCCCGAAATAGTCCGGATGTTCGTCGAGATCCCGCAGCACTCGGCGAACAAATACGAGTACGACGGCAAGCTGGGTGTTTTCCGCTTGGACCGCGCGCTCTATTCCCCGCTGCACTATCCCGGTGACTACGGTTTCATCCCTGGAACGTTGGCTGACGACAACGATCCATTGGACGTTTTGGTTCTTGTCCAGCAACCCAGCTATCCCGGCGTGATGATTGAAGTCCGGCCCGTAGGTGTGCTGAACATGGTGGACAGCGACGAACAGGACCAGAAAATCCTCGCCGTCCCCAACCGCAACCCTCGCTACGACCAGATCCACACGATGGACCAGATTTTCCCGCACGTCCGGCGCGAGATCGAGCACTTCTTCTCCATCTACAAGGAATTGGAAGGCAAGGTCACGACGATGCACGGATGGGGTGGTCCGCGCGAGGCGCGGAAGGCCATTACGGATTGCCGGAACCGCTATTTGGCACTGCACAAGCCCGATCACGCGCCTGTTGAAGACTCCGTTTCCGAGTAGCTTTCAGGGAAGCTTTCAGAGTAGACACGCGTGGGAAGGATCCGGGTACTTTCCGACAACGTCGCCAACAAAATCGCCGCCGGCGAGGTTGTGGAACGGCCAGCCTCGGTCGTAAAGGAGCTGCTCGAGAATTCCCTCGACGCGGGCTCCAAGAGTATCCGTGTCGAAATCGAGTCCGGTGGGCGCCGTCTGATCCGCGTGGCCGACGATGGCTGCGGGATGCTCAACGACGACGCGCTTCTGGCTTTCGAGCGGCACGCCACCAGTAAACTCCACGACATCAAGGACCTGTTCTGTATAGCGACGCTTGGTTTTCGGGGCGAAGCATTGCCTTCGATTGCGTCCGTCTCGCGTTTGTTGTTGGAGACGCGTTCCATGGACGAATCTACGGGAACCAGGGTCGAGATCGCCGGGGGGAAGATCCTTGGCTGCGACGAAATTGCCCGTGGAGCCGGGACGACGATTTCGATCCGCGACCTGTTTTTCAATGTGCCGGTGCGCAGGAAGTTCCTGCGGTCGGAGCAGACGGAATTGGCGCATATTGCGTCGTTGGTGACGCATTACAGCCTCGCGCATCCCGACAAGACATTCGAGCTGTACAGCGGAGGTTCGACGCTGCTGTATGCAACTCCCGTGGAAAGTTTGCGGGAGCGCGTGTTCCAGGTATTCGGGGCTCCGCTGCTGGATGATCTGCTGGAGCTGGGCGAACGGAAGCTGTCGCTGCCCGACGAAGACCCGTCGGAACCGGTCCTTGAGTACACTGTGCGCGGGTTTGTGTCGCGGCCGCAGGTCCAGAAGAACAATAGGAACTCGATTTTCATCTTTGTGAACGGACGGCTGATCCGCGACCGGTTGATTCTCCACGCGATTTCCGCCGCGTACCACAATCTGATGCCACCGGCGTGTTTCCCGTTCGCGCTGCTGTTTCTGGAGTGCGATCCGGGGGAGGTGGATGTGAATGTGCATCCATCGAAGACTGAGGTCCGGTTCCGGCATCAGACGGTGGTGCATGATTTTGTGCGGGATTCGATCCGGGAGCAGTTGATGGTGTCGCGTCCGGCCCCATCGTTTTCAGCTGCGATTTCGCCGAGCCCGATTCCGGTGGCCCAGGCGGGCGTGGAACTGCCGTATTCGGAGTTTTCGCAGATGATGCGGGACCACGAGGCGCGCGGGGTCGATCCGGGTGCGCCATTGGGCGAAATGCCGCCTGTTTTCGATCCTCCTGTACCGGTTTCGGAATTCACGATGCAACCGTCGTTGGCCCCCGTTGGACGGTTTGATTTTGGTGATGTGGGGATCCCGGTGAATCAGGGTCCGCCGTCACCGCGTCCGGTACCAGCTGCGGTTGTCCCTTTGAAATTGCGGATTCCCGATACGCACGGGGCGTTTCCGGCGGGTGCGTCGGGTACGGGCATGTCGGCGAACATGGAGCGCATCGGTGAACTGCGCCCGTTGGGCCAGTTGCACAACAGCTTCATCATTGCGGCCGGGGTGGACGGCCTATGGATCATCGACCAGCACGTGGCGCATGAGCGCATTCTCTTCGAGCAAGTGCTGGCACAGCAAGCTGCGGGTCAGGTGGAGGTGCAGCAGTTGCTGATGCCGGTGATCCTGCAATTGACGCCGGGGCAGCAGATTGAGTACGCGCGGATCGAGGATGAACTGCGGGCCTCGGGATTTGACACCGAGCCGTTCGGCAACCGCACGATTGCTGTGAAGGCCGCACCCTCGGCCATCGGCATGGGCGATCTGGAGCGGGTGGTGCTGGAGATTCTGGAGATTGCGGAAAACGAGCTGCGGTCGGTGTCGTTGGCGGATTTGAGGCGCGGGATCGCGGCGTCGATTGCCTGCCGGGCCGCCATCAAGATCAACACGCCGCTCGATCAGCGGAAGATGGAGTGGATGATCCGGACGCTGGCGTCAACGGAGTATCCGATGGCCTGCCCCCACGGCCGTCCCGTGGCCCTGCAATACGGGACACGGGAAATTCTCAAGGCATTCCATCGGATCTAGTTCCTTCGACCAGGTTCTAGAAATACAGCTTTGCGCCCAACTGGACGATCCGGGGGTCACGGTAGCCCGTGATGGTCCCGAAAAGCGTGCTCGTGTTGTTCGTTGAACCGAAACCACTGGGATTGGTGTGGTTCAAGGCGTTCGATGCCTCCGCACGCAGCTGGAACCGGAAACGGTTTTCGGGCCCGAAAGTCACGTTCTTGGAGAATGAGGCGCTCAGTCCGAGGAAGCCGGGGCCTACGAGGATGGTACGGCCCGCGTTGCCGACGTGGTGGTCGCCGGCGACGGGGTTCTTGAAGCAGGCGGTATTGAACCAGGATGTTCGTGTGCTGGTCCAACCGGCATAGGGATCGCACAGCAGGTCCGGGCGGGCGCTGGCGGAGCTGGAACCAAGAAGGCCCAGTGCTGCGGGATCGGAGTTGGAAGTTGTTACGGTGTACGGCAGGCCCGTGTACAGGCTGGCAATGCTGGAAACCTGCCAGCCGCCGAGGGTCTTGCCGACCAATCCCTTTTGCTTGCTGAAGAACGGCAGCATGTAGATGCCGTTGATGTTGGCGATCTGGCGGCGGTCGAAAGTGGCGCGCGCGTACTCGCTCTTGAAGTTGTAGCTGTTCTGGGGGGCGTTGGAGCGGTCGCTGCCGTTGTCCGTCATGTTGCGCGACCAGGTGTAGGAGACGGAGATCTGGTTGTCCCCGCTGAACCGCTTTTGCGCGAATACCTGCAGCGAGTGGTAGTTGGAATTGAACCACGGCTCCACCACGTTGATCGCGTTGTATCCCTTGTAGGGCCGGAGGGCGTTGAGGGGTAGTTCCGCGGCCGACGAGGTGTAGTTGGTGCTGGCCGGGGCGAATCCCGAGGTGTAGGCCAGATTCGGCTGAATCTGGTTGATGTCGATGATTCCCAGCAGGTGCGTGCCCTTGGTGCCGACGTAGGCCGCGCTTACCAGCGTGTTCCGCGCCACCTGCCGCTGCAGTTCGAGACTCCACTGCTGCGAGTAGGGCGTCTTGAATTGCGTTGGGGTTCCCCGGAGCACTTTCGGCGTGAAACTGACGGCTGCGGTTCCGGCGGCCGGGTTGTCGAGCGTGACGTTCGACAGGGTGACCGAGTTCACGTAGGGGGGATTGGCGAAGATGTTCTGTTCGAAGGTCCCCACCAGTGTGGAGTCATAGAAGATGCCGTAGCCTCCCCGGATGGAGGTCCGGCCGTCGCGGTACGGGTCCCAGGCGAAGCCGAATCGCGGCGCGATGTTGCCGTTGTCCTGGCTGGAGACCTTGCGGCCCCAGGGGGAGTTCTTGCCATTGATGATGATGCCGTTGAGGTAGTTCTGGGCATTGGTGGTGAGAAGGCCACCGGCGGTGAGCGCGGGTGCGTCGGATGCCTTGTAGGAACCGGGGTCGAAGTTGGTCAGTTCACCCTTTTGGTCGAAAGGCTGACGGAACATGGAGTAGCGGACGCCGATGTTCAGGGTCAGATTCGGTTTGACGCGCCAGTCGTCCAGCCCGTAGACTTCCCACTGGACGGCCCGGATGTCCGGGGTGAGATCCTCCGACGCTTGGGTGAAAGTCGAGACGTTGCCTTGCAGGAAATTGGCGAAAGACTGCAGGAAAGTCGTCGTGGTGGAGGGGGTGCTTGCCGGGGCAAATGCGAAGGTCCCTTGGTTGCCGGAGCCGGCGTTTTCGGTCTTCTGGTACTTGTTGAACGTCCCGCCGAAGCGGATGGTGTGCGGCCCGACCACTTTCGTCATGTTGTCGAAGAAGTTGTGGTTCCGGTTGTAGTCGCGGTAGGGTCCGTAGCCGGGGATCGACGTGCCGCCGGAGAAGGTGAGGGTCGGCACCAGCGAGAGCGTGACGGGGAAGGGAAGCTTCGGCTTGATGTCGGGGGAAGCATTGGAGTTGATGTAGCCGGTGGGGTCGCTCAGGATTGCGCCCCAGGAGAGGCTGTATCCGGCGTCGTTCAGCCACGAGGGCGAGAGGGCCGAGGTTGCATGGATGTTGAGATTGCGGCCGGGCGCGTTGGTTGAGGTTACGCCGATGTTGGGGATTGAGGAGCCGAGGCCGAAGATGCCCTGTGGCTCTTGGGTCGGAATCTGGTCCCGGAGGTAGCGCGCGGCAAGGTGGAGTCGGGGTCCGAAGTGGTGGTCGATCTTGTAGATCTCCTGCTCAAAGTTGTAGATGTTGCGGAACAGCGAGACGAGGGTGGTGCCGGTGGTCGGGAGGGCGATGTGGGAGTAGATGTCCTTGAGATAGGCCTGCGCGACCGGGTTGATGGTGGAGGCGGGAATCGTGGTCGAGGTGGAGTTGCAGGTGCTGCCGGTGTAGGAGGTGCAGACCGCGCCGGGGAAAATGCCGTTCGCCTGGTCCTTGGTGGGGACAGTGGCGGTGCCGGTGGAATAGGTGATGACCCGCCGGAACTCTTGGGAGAAGAAGAAGAAGGTCTTGTTTTTGTCCGTGTTGAAGTGGCCGGGGATGTAGAGCGGGCCGCCGAGGGTCCAGCCGAAATCGTTGTAGTGGAGCGGGGCGACCTGCGCCTTGCCGCTGGCATCCACGTTGACCCGGGTGGCATTGTTGAAGAAATTGTTGGCGGCTAGCTTGCTGTTGCGGAAGAATTCGTAGGCGTCACCATGGAACCGGGATGTGCCGGACTTGGTGACGACCTGCACCTGGGCTCCTCCCGCGCGGCCGGATTCGGCTGAATAGCCGCTGCGCATCACCTTGAACTGGGCAATGGCGTCGATGCTGGGCGTGTTGAGCAGCGTCAGATTGGAACCGCGGTCGACATTGTCGGCACCGTCCACCTGCCAGGAGCTGCCGGAGTTGCGGGCACCGTTGATGGCGAAGGGGATGGTGGCGGTTTGGCCGGAGGGAAGGGAAACGCCGACATAAAGCTGGTCGACGGAAGCCGAGCTGACGCCGGGCATGAGGGCCACCAGTTGCTCATAGTTGCGCGTGACCAGCGCCGATTCGCGGATTTGCGCGCCTTCGATGGTGGTGGATTGCTCCGAACCATTTTGCAGTTCGACTTGGACGGGGGAGGCTTCGACCGTGATCGTCTGCGTGGCGTCGCCCAGTTCGAGGGCGATATTTACGGTGAGCGCATCCGTGACGTTGAGCTTGATCTGGTTGCGGACGGATTTCTTGAAGCCCTTGGCCTCCACGGAAAGCGAATACTCGCCTGTTTCGAGGAGCGGCGCGCTGTAGCTGCCGGACTCGTCCGTTTTGGCGGTGCGCACGACGGCATTGCGCTCGGAGAAGATGATGGAGACGTTGGCACCGGGGACGGCGGAACCGGACGGGTCGGTCACGGTGCCGGTAATGGAGCCGGTGTTTTGTTGGGACAAGGCGAACCCGGCGGATAGCGCCACGGTTAGGGCCAGGCGAAGAACGGTCATAGCGAAAAACTCCCTTATGGTCACTGTAACAGCTTCGGGGGAAATGGTTCTGCGCGGGAATGGAGTTTCAGGATGGGGTTGTTGGGGACGGTGGGCGAGGTGTTGCTTGATGGCGGCGATGGTGTTTGGTCGCGGGTGCTGGCCGGGATGTAGTGATGTGTCGTGCATTTGGGTTCCTATTTGGGGTGCTAAATGGTTGGTACTGGGTTTCGGTCATGCCAGGCTGAAAGCCTGGCGCAGGCAAGAATGCCTGCCCTACGGGATTAGAGGGGGAGGGCTGGGATGGTGTCGTCCATGGCTTGGTCTATGCATAGTTGGCTGAAGAGTGCGTCTTCGGACTCCTGGAATTCGCAGAGGTATTCCCTTGCGAACTTGGCGGCACCGATGGTGTTGCGGGCCTCCTCCAGGAATTGGGGGGAGA
>CAITMP010000214.1 GCA_903893525.1 uncultured Acidobacteriia bacterium
ACCGGTGCTCCTCGTCAAAAAAATAGCCTTGGTCCTGCTGGAAATCTCTAAAACCGGCGCAGCGCTTGAGAAACGTGTAGTGCAGTTTGTCAAGTTCTTCGGAGTTCATCGCACTTCCCTTTCAGAATAAACATTCTGCCGCCGGAAACACCCACCCACTCGCTGAGGCCCGGCAGATGTTCGTCGCCGGGCCACAAGATGCAGCACCCGCTACCCCAGCGTGTTCACACTAAACGCCCGCCCACTCTCGAAAGCCTCAATAGCCGGGGTCTGCTTCAAGATCCACCCCAACTCATCGATCCCTTCCAGCAGACACGTCTTCGAGAACGAATCCACGGCGAACTCCACCGCAGTCCCATCCGGCAAAGCCAAAGTCTGCGCCGCCAAATCCAAGGTCACCAGCGCGTCCTCCGGCAACCCCAGCATCTTCGAATGCACTTCCGGCGACACCACCACCGGAATCAGCGAATTCTTCAAGGCATTCCCCTTGAAGATATCCGCGAACGAGGTGCTCACTACCGCCCGAAACCCGAACTGCGTCAGAGCCCACGGGGCGTGCTCGCGCGAACTGCCGCAGCCAAAGTTGTCGCCGGCCAGCAGAATCTGTCCGCCCTGTCCACGCGGGGTGTTCAAGATGAAATCCGCCTTCGGCGTGCCATCTGCCTCATACCGCCAGTCGCAGAACAGGTTCTTGTCCAGACCCTCCTTCGACGTCGTTTTCAGAAAACGCGCCGGGATGATCTGGTCGGTGTCGATGTTGTTCAGAGGCATCGGCACCACACGGGATTGAAAGGTCGTAAACGGAATCACAGGATGCTCCTAACGTCTGCAACCACGCCCGCAAGGGCGGTGGCCGCGGCGGTCAGCGGCGAGGCGAGGAACGTGCGTCCCCCCTTGCCCTGGCGCCCTTCGAAATTGCGGTTCGAGGTCGAAACGCTGTACTGGCCCGGCTGCAGCTGGTCGCCGTTCATGGCGATGCACATCGAGCAGCCCGGTTCCCGGTAATCGCAACCGGCTTCGCGGAAAATCTCCGGCAGTCCCTCGGCAATCGCTTGGCGCTTGACGTCCATCGACCCCGGCACCACCATCACCCGCACCTTCGGGTCCACCTTGCGACCCTTCAGCACCGCAGCCGCCGCGCGCAGATCCGAGATCCGCGAGTTCGTGCAGCTGCCGATGAAGACCACGTCCACCGGACGCCCCAGCACCGGCTTGCCCGCTTCGAGGCCCATGTACGCCAGCGCCTTTTCGACGTTGTCGCGGTCCAGCGCGTCCGTGATCCCGGAAGGATCGGGCACCGCGCCCGTGATGGACACGCCCATGCCCGGATTCGTGCCCCACGTGATCATCGGCTCCAGCGTGTCGGCGTCGATGGTCACCGTGCGGTCGAACACCGCGCCCTCGTCGGTCGGCAGCGTCTTCCAGTAGGCGACGGCCTTGTCCCACTCCTCACCCTTCGGGGCGAACGGGCGGCCTTTGAGGTATTCGAACGTGGTTTCGTCCGGGGCAATCATGCCAGCGCGCGCACCAGCCTCAATCGACATGTTGCAGACCGTCATGCGGCCTTCCATTGAAAGCGAGCGGATGGCGGAGCCGGTGTATTCGAGCACGCAGCCCGTCGCGCCGCCCACGCCGAC
The DNA here is from genome assembly GCA_903893525.1 of uncultured Acidobacteriia bacterium. Lineage (GTDB taxonomy): Bacteria > Acidobacteriota > Terriglobia > Bryobacterales > Bryobacteraceae > BOG-234. The sequence continues at coordinate 1,638 of CAITMP010000214.1, forward strand.
CTTGGCGCAGAACGCGAGGATGATGTCCTTCGCGGTGACGCCCGGCTTCAACGTGCCGTCCACCTGGACCTTGAAGGTCTTGGACGGGCGCTGCAGCAGGCACTGGGTCGCAAGCACGTTTTCGACTTCGGAGGTGCCGATGCCGAACGCCAGCGCGCCGAAAGCACCGTGGGTAGCCGTGTGGCTGTCGCCGCAGACCACGGTCATGCCGGGTTGCGTGAAACCAAGCTCCGGTCCCATGACGTGGACGATGCCCTGGTGCTCGGAATGCACGCCGTAGTGGGGCACGCCGAATTCCTTGCAGTTGATGTCGAGCTGCGCGACCTGGTTGGCCGCGATGGGGTCGAGGATCGGCAGGGAACGGTCCGAGGTCGGGATGCTGTGGTCCGTGGTCGCGATGGTGAGGTCGGGACGGCGGACTTTGAGGCCACGCGCGCGGAGGCCGGAAAAGGCCTGGGGCGACGTGACTTCATGCACCAGGTGCAGGTCGATGTAGATCAGGGAGGGCGCGCCCGCTTCCTCGCGGACCAAATGCGCGTCCCAAACCTTCTGGCTGAGTGTTCTTAAAGTGCTTGGCAAACTGCTTCTCCCACTTGTTGAGTCGTGGCCGGGGTTCCGGCGGGTTTCAAATCGGCTGTGACGCGGCCGCTGGTGAGGACTGCTTCCGTGGCGCGGTTGACGGCGGCTGCTTCCTCGACGAGGCCGAAGCTGTATTCGAGCAGGGCCGCGACGCTGCCGATGGCACCGAACGGGTTGGCCTTGTTCTGGCCCGCGATGTCGGGGGCGGAGCCGTGCACGGGTTCGTAGAGGCCGGTCCAGGCACCGTTGGGCTTCTTCGCGCCGATGGAGGCGGAAGGCAGCATGCCGATGGAGCCAGCGAGGATCGCGCCCTCGTCGCTGAGGATGTCGCCGAACATGTTTTCCGTGACGAGCACGTCAAACCGCTTCGGATTCAGGACCAACTGCATGGCACAGTTGTCGACCAGCAGGTGGTCCAGTTCGACGTCGGGGTAGTCCTTGGCCACTTCGACAACCACGCGGCGCCACAATTGCGACGTTTCGAGGACGTTCGACTTGTCCACCGAGGTCAACTTCTTGCGGCGCTTGCGGGCCAGTTCAAAGCCCATGCGCGTGACGCGGTCGATTTCCGACTGCGTGTAGGCCATTGTGTTGACGGCGCGCGGCTCGGGACCGTCGGTGTAGATGCCGCGCGGGGTCCCGTAATAGATGCCGCCGTTGAGTTCGCGGACGATGATCATGTCCACGCCGTCGACCAAGTGGTTCTTGAGCGGGGACGAATCGAGCAGAGCCTTGTAGCTGCGGACCGGGCGGAGGTTGGCGAACACGCCCATCGCCTTGCGTATGCCGAGCAGGCCGCGCTCGGGACGCTTTTCGGGGGGCCATTCGTCAAATTCGGGCAGGCCTACGGCACCCATCAGCACGGCATCGGCTTCGAGCGCAAGCTTTTCGGTCTCGGCCGGGAACGGGGTTCCCGTCTTGTGGATGGCGATGCCGCCAAGAAGGGCATCCTTCAGGTTGAGGGTGTGGCCCCACTTCTGGCACACCACTTCGAGGACGCGGACGGCTTCCGCCGTGACTTCGGTCCCGATGCCGTCGCCCGGCAGGACCAATATATTGAGATTCATATTCCTCTGTGATTCGTTGGCTGGCTCTGTTCAAGCAAGGACGAGTTGGGAACGCCGCGCGAGATCGGCAATTTCCTCGTCCATCAGGCCCTTCTTATTGTCCGCCAAGGCGGTGATTTCGCCGTAGACCACGTCCAATTGTTCCTTGGACAGGTCGAAGCCCAAGTCCTCCAACCGCTTCTTCAGCGCGTGGCGACCGCTGTGCTTTCCGAGGACCAGCTTGCCTTCGGGAACACCGACCGACTTCGGATCGATGATCTCATACGTGCCGCGGTTCTTCAGGTAGCCGTCCTGGTGGATGCCCGCCTCGTGCGCAAAGGCGTTTCGTCCCACGATAGCCTTGTTTGGCTGAGGGCCGAAACTGATGATCGAGCTGAGCAGCTGGCTGGAGCCGTAGAGGTGCTGGGCGTTGATGCCGGTTGTATAAGGATAGCGGTCGTGGCGGGTCTTCAGAACCATCACGATTTCTTCAAGCGAGCAGTTGCCGGCACGCTCTCCGATGCCGTTGATGGTGCATTCGACCTGCCGCGCACCGGCTTGGACTGCCGCGAGCGAGTTCGCAACGGCGAGTCCGAGATCATCGTGGCAGTGGACGCTCACGATGGCGGTATCGCCCAAGGCCTTCACGATGTGGCCGATCTTGGCACCGTATTCCTCGGGGGTCGAGTAGCCGACGGTGTCCGGGATGTTGACGGTTCGGGCACCAGCGGCGACGACGGCCTTCGAAACCTCTTCGAGGTAGTCGAGATCGGTACGGGCACCGTCTTCGGCCGAAAACTCCACGTCATCGACGTGCTTGCGGGCAAGTTCGACGGCGGCGCACGCGTCGTCGACCACCTGCTGGCGCGATTTTTTCAGCTTGTACTGCAGGTGGATGTCGCTGGTGGCGATAAAGGTGTGGATGCGCGGCCGTTTGGCGTGTTGCAGCGATGCGGCGGCGCGCTCGATGTCGCCGCGGGTGCAGCGGGCAAGCGCCGCGACCTGCGTGGACTCGAATTGGCGGCTGACCGCGTCAACAGCCTCGAAATCGCCGTCGGAGGCGATGGGGAAGCCTGCTTCGAGGATGTCAACGCCGAGCTCGACAAGCTTGGCGGCCATCCGGAGCTTTTCGGGGACGTTCATGCTGCATCCGGGGGACTGTTCGCCGTCCCGGAGAGTGGTATCGAAGATCCATACGCGGTTGTTCATGGTTGGAAGGTACTCCAGAACCATTATGGCGGGGGGCGGATGGATTAGGCAAATTTATTTTGTTGGCGGATGTCATTAGCAGTGCTAATGATGGCGGACCGATCAGTAGCGTCAAGGGCAATTCACGAAGAAAATCCTTGACATCCCCCAGCAATTAAACTGCCACTTGAATCAAACTCACGGAGGAGGACGACCTGGTCTGGTGGTGGGCTGGATGTGTCCGCCGCTTGCACGATGCGGGCAACAGCGGATGGTTACTACTGATTGGCCTAATCCCAATCGTCGGTGGCATCATGTTGCTGCCCTGCTTCTGCGAGGACTCTGAGCAGGGCGCTAACAAATACGGCCCCGACCCCAAGGCGCCCTCACGCGCTGGCCCACTGGCTGGTAGGCGTTGTGACGACTCGAACAGCGTATATTGAAAAAGAGGTGAGATTCCGCCATGGACTGGTCCAATTGCACAATCGTCGAAACCAAGCATGACGTGCAACGAGGTCGTCCGGTCCTCAAGGGCACCCGCATGCCGGTCGATGACATTGTCGACAACTGGGAGGCCGGAATCGATGCGCCCGACATCGCGGAATTCTTCGAATTGCGTCTTGGAGACGTGACCGCGATTCTCAAGTACGCGTCAAGCCATGCACATGCGCCGAGTTCTGTTTGATAAGAACGTCCCGGTGCCGCTTCGGCGACACTTCAAGGGGTACGTGATACGGACCGCTGCGGACGAAGGTTGGGGACAGATCTCGAACGGTCTGCTTGTTGATTTCGCATCGCGGGCGGGCTACGATGTTCTTCTAACCTGTGACCAAAACATCCACTACCAGCAGAACTTGACCGGTCGAACGATTTCGTTGGTGGTCCTCGAGTCCAATATTTGGACCGCCGTGTTGCCGAAGCTGTCGGAGATCGTGGCCGCATTGGCGCGGACAACTCCCGGCTCGTTTGAGGCGATTCCCATCGAAGCCCCAACGAAACCTCGTCGGCTCTCGGACTTGTGAACGCGGAACGATCTCGCGAACCACTTCCACCAGCCCCAATGGACTGGGAAATGCCAAGCGTTTATGCTAATCTGACACCCAGTAGGCCGGATTGGCTCCCAGCATCCTGCCCAAGCGGAGGTTTGATGTCAGAAGCCGTTGACGCCTTGGCCATGCCAATACTCGAAGTATCGCCAGTCGCAACTGCCGACCGGATCTCCTCCATGGATGTCCTCCGCGGTGCCGCGCTACTTGGAATTGCGATCATGAACATCGTGTTTTCCGCATTGCCCATGGCGGCAGATTGGAACCCCAAGGTCTCTGGAGGCTCCACCGGAATCAACCTCGCAGCATTTTTCTTCCAATACGTCCTGTGCGACGGCAAGATGCGCGGCATCTTCTCCATCATGTTCGGTGCCGGTTCCTACTACCTCGTGACGCGTGGTACCAAGCGGGGGGCGGGAATCGAGGCGGTGGAAGTCTATTACCGAAGGACCCTCTGGTTGATGTTGTTCGGCATGGTCCACGCATACCTGATTTGGCATGGGGACATCCTGTATCCCTATGCCTTGCTCGGACTGATCCTGTTTCCACTGCACAGGGCAAACCCAAGGTCGCTGCTGATTGGAGCCGGAATCGGCGTGCTCGTCATGACGGGCTGGAGTGTCCGCCAAGGGGTGAAGCTCCAGGAAACGCATCGACTGGCCATGGAGGCCGAAAAGGCCGCCGCGGCGAATAAGCCGCTCACGGAAGACCAAAAGGAAGCCAAGGAGTCTTGGGAACAGAGGCGGAAGTACTTCAATCCGTCTGCCGACGACTTGAAAAAAGAACGCGCCATGTATTCCGGGTCGTATTTCAACTTGGTGGCCAAGCGCGCCGGCAAAGTCATGGAATGGCACTCGGAGCCCTTCTACATGAGCGGCTGGGACATGTTGGTGATGATGCTGATCGGGATCGCATTCGCGAAAACCGGAGTGCTGTCGGCCAGCCGGTCGTTCGCGTTCTACACGCGAATGATGGCGGTCGGCTACGCGATCGGGCTGCCGATCGGAAGTGCCGCCGCTTGGCTGGCATGGAAGCAAGGTTTCGAACCCACGCAAACCGTCTTCGTATTCAGTACCTACCAAGCAGCCCGGGTCGCGATGACGCTCGGCCACATGTCGGCACTGCTGCTCCTATGCAAGGCGGACTGGCTACCCGGATTGCGGAAGCGTCTGGCTGCAGTCGGCCAGACGGCTCTGTCCAACTACATTGCCCATTCGCTCATTTACGGGTTTGTGTTCTATGGCTATGGACTCAACCAGTTCGACAAGATGCAACGCTACCAGCTGTATTTTGTCGTGCTGGGGATGTGGCTGTTCTCCCTAGCGGCGAGTCCGATATGGCTGGCCCGTTTCCGTTTCGGACCATTGGAATGGTGCTGGCGCTCCCTGACATATTGGAAGCGCCAGCCATTTCGGATTCAGGTGGAAGCTGTCGTCGCCGAACTACCCGAGGCGGTCCAAGCCTAGGCCAAGGCTTTGCCGTAAAGAGCGAGGAGCCGGCTCCACGCCTTCTCGGCCAAAGGTTCGCTGTAGACTCCCGAATCCGGCGGGCACCACCCGTGGGCGGCACCGTAGACTTCGATTTCCGCCGACAAGCCAGCCTTTTCGAAGGTCTCCTTGAGCGTGCCCTTGTCGTTGGGTGAGCGCCCGTCGTCATTTTGCGCGATGGCGACGAGGAACTGGGCCTTCGTCTTTGATGCCTGCAGGTGAGGGCTGTTGGGGTTCTGGGTTACCAATCCGCCGCCGTGGAAAGAGGCGACTGCTCCCACGCGGTCGGGCATCGCAGCAGCCGTGCGGAATGCCATCGGGCCGCCCATGCAATAGCCCTGCGTGCCGATCTTGCGGTTCTTGGCGACCGACGCCTGCCCATCGAGCCATCCAACGAACGCCTTGGCGTCCGTCATGTGGGTGCCTTCGTTGAGGGCTTGGGCCAGCGGCATCAATTGCTGGATCGGAGTGGTGGAACCGTTCTCAGCAGTCGGGGCTTTCTTGGTGCGGTAGAACGGATTCACTACGAGAACGGAATAGCCCGACTCGGCGAGCCGCTTGCCCATCTGCCGGAATGCGGGGCGGAGGCCGAAGATGTCCGGCCAAATGAGAACGCCTGCTGCGGAGCCGGTTGCGGGATGCACGAAATAGCAATCCGCCTGGCCGTCGGGAGTCGTGATCGTGACGTCCGATTCCGCCACTGTCGCAGCATTCGCGACTGTCGGGAGCATCATTGCGATCCCCGCACCCACCATGACGCCGAATTGCTTCCGGGTTACCAGGCAGCGCGCCTCGTAGTCCTGCCGGTCTGCTTCAAAATGATCCTGATCGCACATGATCGCTCCTTGTATTGGCGTCCCATCTCGTAAAGGACGCCCTCGCGATATTTTACATGGATTGGGATTGCGACATGTTTCAGCTGCGCGCCGATGGAGTCCAAATGATGTAGAGCCTCTGTTTGTCCACCGACCCGGATTCCTTGCGGCACCACGCGAGCGGTTTCGCCTCCGCCCGTGTTAACCTGAGCATTGCTAGAATGGCTCTGATTGCCCCCTCCCTTCTCGCCGCCGACTTCGCACGGCTTGCCGACGAAATCGCCAAAGTCGAGTCCGGCGGGGCGACCCTGCTCCACTTGGACGTGATGGACGGCCACTTTGTCCCCAACCTCACCATGGGCCCGCCACTGGTCAAGTCGGTGCGCAAGGTCACGAAATCCATCTTCGATGTCCACCTGATGATCACGGATCCCGATGCCTATGCGCCGGTATTCATCGACGCCGGGGCGGACATGGTTTCGGTGCACTACGAGGCGGCCCGGCATCTCGACCGCACACTCCATCTAATTCAGGACAGGGGCGCGAAAGCTGGGGTAGTTTTGAATCCCGCGACACCGGTTTCAGTGCTCGAAGATGTTCTGGATGTGGCGGACTACGTGCTCGTGATGAGCGTGAACCCGGGTTTCGGCGGCCAAAAGTTCATCCCGAATTCATTGAACAAGATCCGGCGGCTGGACTCCATACGGCGCGAGCGTGGCTTGGGCTTTGCGATTGAGATAGATGGCGGGGTTGGGCCCGAAAATGTGGACGCCATTGTCGATGCCGGTTGCGACTGGCTGGTGGCGGGCTCCTCGGTGTTCAACAGTGCCGACCCGGCCCAGTCCGTGCGGTCCATGCAACAGGCGGCGGACAGGGCGCTCCTGGCGCGGGCGTAGTTAGAACCGCCCGCGCACTCGTTGCGCGGGCTAGGTAGAAGAACCAGAGTCAAGGAACAACAGACATCCGATGCGGCAACGTAATTCACTCACAGTCATCGCGGCGACCAGCCTCGCCTTCCTGCTGCTTTCGGGCTTCAGCTTCCCCTTCCATCGGAAGAAGTACGAAAAGCCCATTTCCAAGGACACGCTGCAGCCCGACAAGGTCCTGTTCGACCGGGCCATCCGGAATATCGAAAAGGGCAACTACGAAGTTGCGCGCCTGACTCTCAACACGCTGATCAATACCTACGACACCAGCGAATTCCTCGCCAAGGCGAAGCTCGCCATTGCCGACAGCTGGTACCGCGAGGGTGGCACGCACGGCTTGGCACAGGCCGAGGCCGAATACAAGGATTTCATCCTGTTCTACCCGACCATGGCCGAGGCCGCCGAGTCCCAGTACAAGGTCTGCGAAATCCACTATAAACAGATGGAAAAGGCCGACCGCGACGCCTCGCAGGGCACGAGGGCCGAGGACGAGTGCCGCCAAGTGTTGGTGCAGTTCCCGAATGCCGCGCCCTTCAACAAGAAGGCAGAACAGATGCTCCGGAATGTCCAGGAGGTTCTGGCCGACAAGGAATTCCGGGCAGGCGACTTCTACCACCACAAGGGCAGCTATCCCGCCGCAGCAAGCCGATTCGCCTACGTCACCACCCAGTACCCGCTGTACAGCGCGTCCGACGAGGCCCTTTGGAGCATGGCCGACTCCTATAAGAAGATGGGCGACCGCTTCGAGACCCAGGAGGGCGATGCCCTATCGAAGTTGGTGAAGGAGTATCCGCTCAGCAGCCACGTCGAGGGTGCAAAGGAACGGCTCACGGCATTGAAGCGAGCGATCCCGCAGGCGGATCCCGCAGCGTATGCCCGCCAGAAGTACGAACTGGAAAACCGCACCAAGGCTGGGATGCTCAGTAAGGCCGTGGGACTGGTTTCGGGCCATCCCGATACGCGTTTGGCCGCTAAGATGGGGACTCCCGCCATGCAGACCATCCGTCCGATGGTTCCGGTCAGCGTGCCGCAGGTTGCCGCCGGTGGACAGAACGGCGTCAGCGACGTGGTTGGTGGCGTGGTGAACGATACCGCCAACTTGGATAAGAGCCAGGATGCCCGCATGAGCTCGCAGAATGGCGTCGTCAAGACCGAGGCAGCAGGTACCGGCGAACAGAAGGCCAGCGTTAGTTCGAACGGGCAGGGGACCGGCGACAACGCCAAGGCGACCGAAGTTGTTCCTCCGACCAACCACCCGGCGACCGCGCAGCAGATCAAGCAGTACGAGAAGCTTCAGGCGAAGGCCAAGGCGCAGGCTGAGCGCTTGGCCAAGAAGCAGGCGAAGTCCGGTAAGACCCCGGCCGCAGCGCCCGCGCCGGCCGACCAGCCAGCCGGTGCCAAGCCTGCGGCGTCCACTCCAGCGGCTGCAACTCCCGCTGCTACTCCAGCCAAGCCATGAGTCGGATTCTTCTCGCCGACGACAGCCCCCATGCCCAGCGCATGGGGGAGCGGATTCTGCGCGACGAGGGCCACGAAGTCATCACGGTCAGCGACGGGCGCGTCGCAATGCTGCGATTGCAGGACGCCGAGCCGGACCTGATCATCGCCGACATCTCCATGCCGGAGGTAACTGGGTTTGAATTGTGCGAATTTGTGAAACGCACGTCGGGCCAGCCCGTGATTTTGACGGCGGGTGCTGTTGAGCCCATCGACGAGGCCGAAGTGGACCGGGTGCGGGCCGACGGAATTCTCAAGAAACCGTTCGAGGCGAGTCTGGTGCTGGCGTCGATTGGCCGTTTCGTCACACGGGGTCCCCGGGTGCCGAAGGTACGGCCCGGGGAAGCAGTTCAGTCCTCCCGGCCTGCGGCTCCCCGCACGGTCGCGGTGCTGGACCCCGAACAGGTCCGGGCTGCCGTGACGGTGGCGCTCGACGAGGCTATGACGGAGCTGATCGACATCGTGACCGACCGCGTGGTGGCCGCGCTCCAAGGCCGCAAGCCGCAGCCAAAGTAAACTCCAATGGAACTCGGAATCCAAGGCCGCACGGCGCTCGTCCTTGCCGCAAGCAAGGGTTTGGGCCGGGCTTCGGCCATTGCCTTGGCCCGCGAGGGCGCGAATGTGGTGATCGGGGCCCGCACCGCCAAGCGCTTGGAACAGACGGCGCGGGAAATCGGAGCGGAAACCGGTGGCGATGCCCGATGGATGCCCGTGGACGTCACCGACCCCGCCCAGTGCGCTGCGATCTACGACTTTGCCTGCAAGGAGTTCGGCAAGGTCGATATCCTGGTGAATAACGCCGGAGGTCCGCCGTTCGGTCCCGTCGAACAGTTTTCCGACGACGACTGGCATGCCGCACTGGAGATGAATCTGATGAGCACGGTGCGGTTCTGCCGCTTGGTCCTGCCGGCGATGAAGGCTGCTGGATGGGGGCGGATTGTGAATATCCTCAGCCTGTCGGTGAAGTCGGTGCTGCCCGGGTCTGTCTTGTCCACGGCGGGACGGCTCGGCATTGTCGGGATGGCGAAATTGCTCTCGGACGAGGTGGCGTCGTTCGGAATCACCGTGAACAACGTCGCGTCGGGGATGATTCTGACCGACCGGGTACGCCAGACATCCCTGCGTCAGCGGCTGGAGCAGGGGATGGACGAGAAATTGGCGCTTGAGGATATCGCCAAGGCGATTCCCGTGCGGCGGATCGGAAGGCCGGAGGAACTGGCAGCCTTGGTGGCGTTCCTCGCGTCGGATTCCGCAGGCTATATCACTGGAACGACAATTCCCGTGGATGGCGGAATCGTCCGGTCTATCCTGTAATCGGCAAGCCCGCACTCACGCGGGGGCTTGCCGAATCCACCTTGCAGTTGTTACTGGCGGGCGAGACGCTTCCGACGCGAAAGTGCCGTCGCGAGCGCAGCAGCGGCCAACCCGAGGGAAAGCGTGCCGGGTTCGGGCGTGCCCGCAGCAACACTCGCGCTCCAGTCGGCCGCGTGGAAGTCTTGGTTACCGCCGAGATTAGAATTTCCGATTATGTATGGCCTGCCAATAGCGCCGGCAACCACGTCGCCAGCCGCGACACCGAGCACGGAGCCACCACCACAGCTGGCAGTGGTGCAGGCGATGATGTCCATATAGGATCCATCGACTGTCACGGTGGGATCCCCGGAAATACCGAGGTGGAATTTGTCGAGCGAGTACACAAAGTCCAATGATGGCCCAGCGGCCCCATCAATCGTGAAAGGCCCAAAGGCGGAAACGACGAAGGTGTTGTTGTCACCCTGGAGGGTTCCGGTCATAGCTCCGGCAAGGATGTGGGAATTGGCGGTGTAGCTGAAATTCAATGTTCCAGCTTGGCCGACGATCGCGGTGATCATCATCAGCGTAGTTGCGGTCAAAAAACGCATGTCTGAAAAGTCTCTTTCTTTAGGAATCGGCCCCTCAGTGCGGA
>CAITMP010000215.1 GCA_903893525.1 uncultured Acidobacteriia bacterium
TTCAAGTATTTGCAGGATCGGAAGGTGTATTACTGCCCCCTGGATCGCACCAATCACGTGTCCTTTGTGCGGCGTGGACAGCGGGTCTCCAGCTACATCATGAACGGGGCGGTTTGCCATTTTGGTCAGCTCGACAAACCTAAGTACAAACTGGGCCAGTTCAATCCGACCGCGTACGTCCACTGGGAACCCGACATCAAGCAATTCGGCTCTGTCTGGGACGCGAATCAGGGCCACGACGCGAGCCAGTATCCCAACGACCAGGAAGGTATCGGCCGGCGGCACAAGAAGGGGGCGGTGATCACCGGATTCGGGGGACAGGTGCATTTCATCCGGTACGAAGATTTCCAGCGGGAGCAGAATCTCAACAAGCCCGGCCTCCTCTGGTGCGTCCCGGATAGCAACAGCGGTCAGTGATCGCGGTTAATCCCGCGGCGCGCGGTATCCAGCGAGCGTTGGATCGCCTCAAGCAATTGGTCCCGGGAATACGGTTTCTGCAGAAACGTTTGATTCTCCCGCCATGCTGGGGCGCTTCCAGCGAGGTCCGCGCTGTAGCCACTGATGAAGATTACCGGGAGTTTTGGGTCGAGGCGCTGAAGTTCTGCGGCGAGTACGCGACCGTTCAGGCCACCGGGCATTACCAGATCGGTCAGCAGGAGGCGGACGGACTCACGGTGGGTCTCCCAAAGCGCCAGGGCTTCGGTGCCATTCCGAGCCGCGAGGACTTGGAATCCGGCGTTGGCTAACAAGGCCAGGGTGGCGCGTCCCACCGCGGGGTCATCCTCCGCGAAGAGGATCGTTCCCGCGCCGGTTCTGGGTTTTCGGGCGGCTTCGCTGGGCAGTCCAATTCGGGCCTCTTCGGCAATCAGCGGCAGCCGCAGCGTGAAAGTGGTCCCTTGCCCGGTTTCGGATTTCACGGTGATCGTTCCCCGGTGTTGTTTGACGATGCCGAAAACGGTTGCCAGCCCGAGACCGGTGCCGCGGCCCGGTTCCTTCGTGGTGAAGAAGGGCTCAAAGATTCGGTCCAGATGTTCGGGTGCGATGCCACATCCCGTGTCGGTCACCACGAGAACTGCCTGGGGTGCTGACGATGGGCTTTGCATTGAATCGTTGCCGGGCGCCCCGCGAGTTGGATGCTGGATGCGGGTGCTAATGGACACTCGTCCCCCTCCGAGCATGGCGTCACGTGCGTTCACCACCAGGTTGAGGAGGACCTGATCCAGCATCCCCGGGTCCCCAAACAGGACCAGCGGTTCCGGGCAAACATCGATCTGCAGCTGAAACTCCTCACTCAGCAGTCGCCGGAGCATGCTCGACAGGCTCTGCACCACATCGTTCAGATCCATAGTTCGTGGCTGCATCACCTGACGCCGGCTGAAGAGTAGCAGTTGCTTGGTGAGATTCGTGGCGCGCTCCGCGGTACTGCGGATTTCACCCAAAGCCTCCCCGACCTCCAGGGGCAACGGGCCGGTGAGCTGCGCCACTTCGGTCTGCATGTAAATAGCCGTCAGGATATTGTTAAAATCGTGAGCGACGCCGCCGGCGAGCTGACCGAACGCTTCCATTTTTTGAGAGTGTCGGAGTTGATCCTCCAGATGGCGCTGTTCCGTCACGTCCCTCGCAACACCGAGGACACGCTCGACATTTCCCTTGGCACCGCGCACTGGAAACGCTCGGTCGCGGATGGTTCGAACACTGCCGTCGGCCCGCAGAATTCGGTATTCCTCATCGAAGGTGCCATGGATTTGGCGGGTTTGGGCCGCATGGGCGATTCGAGCCCGATCCCCGGGATGGATTGAATCGGTCCACGACCAAGGTTCCCGATAGAGACTTTCAGGGGTACGCCCCCACACCTTGTGGTAGGCCGGACTGACGTAGAGAATTTGCCTCTTGTCCGGAACCGTAATCCAGAAGACGTCCTCGATGGTTTCTGCCAGTTCGCGAAACCGGCGCTCGCTCAATTGCAATGCCTCTTGTGCCTGCCTGCGAAGGCTAATGTCCCGGTCAAAGGCGAGAACGCAGGAGCGCCCATCGACCAGGATGCCGACCGCGGTGACTTCGACTGGAAACTGCGTGCCGTCTTTTCTTCGATGCTCGTCCTCAAACGAAAATCGCTCCCCCGGAGTGATGCATCGAATGCGGGCGGGAGCCAGATTAGCGGCATTCGAGGCAATAAGATCGCCAATCGACCGGCCCAGCAGGTCCTCGGGCCGGTATCCGTGCATTTGTGCGGCAAGATGGTTTGCCGCCAGGATTTGCCCGCCGTTCTCATTGTCTGCGGAGATGAGGAATAGGGCATCTGGAGCATTGTCAAAGAGCGCCTTGTATCGAGTCTCGGTTTCTCGGAGCCGGTGTCGCATGAGGCGCTTTTCCTGTTCCTGCGCGGCGATCTCCAGGGCGAAGCTGATGTCCATCGCCAGACGACCCAGCAGGCTAAA
>CAITMP010000216.1 GCA_903893525.1 uncultured Acidobacteriia bacterium
GCTGAGCGGCTTCTTTCTCCTCGTCGCCTTTGGAAGGCTTACCGAGGACACGTTGTACCTCGGCTATCTGGCGACGAACTCGCCAACCTTCGACATCTCCGGCGTCTTGGCGGCCATCTCGGCCCTGCTGTCGATCACGGCCATCGCAGGCGGTGCGTTCGCTCTATTTCGACGGAAGCCTGGCCTAGCCCTCGCCTTTTCCATGCTCGCGCTACCGACCCATTTCGTCATCGAAGGCAGTCGTTGCGACACCGCTGCATCGTGCCATCTGATGGGCTGGGCAGCACTGCCGGCCAGGGCTTTCGGCTGGCGCGTCCGCATTCGATCCGTCACCGACCCGAACGAGGCCGAAGGCATTGCCTCGCAGGCGGTGGCGAAGTCCGGCTCTGAAGATTCGCCATTCAAGGCGAAGCGCTTCGCAGACCACTGGATCGTCTCAACCATCAACAGAGACGGGTGGCCGGGCGCACACGCAGTCAGGATCGACACTCGCACGGCCGCCACTAGCCTGGTCCCGTGCCGGGCGGACCAGATTCGATGTGGCATGGAGCAACCAACCGTTTCAGATGGCCGGAGGGTATACCGCGATGACAGACTCGGCCTCGCGGCAACCTTTCCCGCGTCCCGGTCAGTCTGCACTTCCAGGGGCGACAACGACGACCCTCGCGGCTTCTACGCCACGTTGCGCCCGCCGAGCATGCCGTGCGACATTATAGATGACTCAAGGCAAATGGGACTCGCGGTCGCACGGTATCGGATTGACGGTTGCATGGTGACGCAGGCGCGATCCTTGCCTTGGCAACCGCTTTCTCCCGATACCGAAAAGCTCTTCAGCAGCCAGGATCATCCCATGCTCGGCGGCCGCCCGTCCGTGGCGTGCGAGCTGCGCGAGGACGGCTGGGTCCAGGTCAGCGTCTATGCGTTCGCTTCGTCCGATCTGGACCGGCGCAACCCGTCCGGTACGCTTTACGAAGCGTATGTCGTGACCACTCCGTCCCACCTTGCCGAAGACATTCGGTCGTTCGACGCCTTCCTCAAGAGCGCGCACATAGGCTCGCTGGGCTAGAAACGGCCGCAATCCGGCGGCCCGCCAGAAGATTCTGCGAGGCCAAGAGGTCCTATCCGCCGGCAGAATAAGGTGACAGGAGCACGATGCCCCCATGCCCAATATCATGCCAACCGCGTCAATACTGACCTTTGTACCGCCGGCTTCCTAGCCGGCGGAACAATCGTAGATGGACACAAACAAAAAACCTGGGCCCGGCTTTCGAGCTTGTGAAGAAATCATAGTGATCGCCAAAATAATCCTTCTCCCCTTGCGGGAGAAGGTGGCCCGCATAGCGGGTCGGATGAGGGGTCGCACCGCCCCGTCCGGCAAACCTGTTGTCGATAATCGGTATTCGCAGCGCGACCCCTCATCCGTCTGCTTCGCAGACACCTTCTCCCGCAAGGGGGAGAAGGGACGAAAACATCCAATTAGCTCGACGGCTGGCAGCCTTAGTCCCGCCTCGGCCTTTTCAGGGCGAAGCTCTCGAAGGGGGCGATCTGGCCGTCGGGACCCAGCACGTCGTAGTA
>CAITMP010000217.1 GCA_903893525.1 uncultured Acidobacteriia bacterium
AGTCGGTACCGACACCATTCTGGGAAAGCTGGCCCTGACGGCAAAGCTGGTTGCGGCCCTGAAGGCTGATTCGCTCCTCGTACAGGAGTACGTGAGCCCCAGCACGGCGCTCCGAGACCTTTCCCCCGATGCTCCGCCGGTGATCAGAGTCTTTTCCATGCGGCAGGTTCCCGGGGGACCGTCCCGTCCGGTATCTGCATTCCTCAAACTCCTGCCGCCGGGCTTGGACGTGCCATACGGCGTCGACCATTTGCTCCTCATCCCGATCAACATCGAGACGGGTATTTTGGATGCAGCGATCCTGTTCGACAGCCCGGACCGCCGATTCGATGCCTCCCCATGGACCGGCGCACCGGTGCGGGGTGTCAAACTGCCCGAGTGGCCACTGATTTGCGAGATTACAGAGCGGGCCGGAGCGATCCTCCCGGATACTCCATTGATCGGCTGGGACATCCTGCTGGGCAATTCAGGTCCGGTCATCCTGGAGGCAAATACCGGCGTATCACTGTTCCGGGCCATGCTGCGTGAATTCGAGCATGGCCTGCCGTCCCAAGTGCCCACGACGCTGCAGGCTTGGGCCGCCCTTCGCCGGTCCCAACAGCCAGCGTCGAAGCCCGGATAGAATGGAAGTTTGCGTTCCCAAACCGCACAGGAGAAATATGCAGGCAAGTTGTGACATCGGATTGATCGGGTTGGCCGTAATGGGCCAGAATCTGGTCCTGAATATGAACGACCACGGCTACAAGGTGGCCGTTTTCAATCGGACAGTCTCCAAGGTCGACGAATTCGTCAACAACGAGGCGAAAGGCACCGAGGTTGTCGGAGCCCATTCCATGGAGGAATTCGTCTCCCTCCTCAAGCGTCCCCGCCGCGCCATGCTTATGGTCAAGGCTGGCGACACTGTCGACCAAATGATTGACGCGCTCCTTCCCCACCTCGAAGCGGGCGACATCATCATCGACGGCGGTAATTCGCTCTTCACAGACTCCAACCGCCGCACCAAGGCGCTCCGCGAAAAAGGCATTCTCTTTATCGGCACAGGTGTTTCCGGCGGTGAGGAAGGTGCCCGCAAGGGACCCTCCATCATGCCCGGCGGCGCGCCCGAAGCCTGGCCCTACGTCAAGGAAATCTTCCAAGCCATCTCCGCCAAGGTCGAGGACGGCACCCCGTGCTGCGACTGGGTTGGCGAGGACGGTGCCGGCCACTATGTAAAGATGGTCCACAACGGCATCGAGTACGGCGACATGCAGCTCATCTGCGAGGCCTACCAACTCCTCAAGGACGGTCTCGGAGCCACCCCCGACGAACTCCACGAGATCTTCGCCGAATGGAACCTGGGCGAACTCGACAGCTACCTCATCGAAATCAGCACCGAAATCTTTGCCAAGAAGGACGAGGATGGCGAGCCCCTCGTCGACAAAATCCTCGACGCCGCGGGCCAAAAGGGTACCGGCAAGTGGACTTGCGTCAGCGCCCTTGATACCGGCACACCCGTCACTCTGATCGGCGAAGCCGTCTTCGCCCGTTGCCTGTCCGCTCTCAAGAATGAGCGCGTCCAAGCCTCCACCGTACTGACCGGCCCCTCGAAGGCCCTTTCCACGGACCGCGCCGAATTCATCGAGGACGTACGCCGGGCACTCTACTGCTCCAAGATCATCTCCTACGCCCAAGGCTATATGCTGCTGGAAGCGGCGGCGAAGGAGCAGGGCTGGCACCTCAACTTCGGCGGCATCGCCCTGATGTGGCGCGGCGGTTGCATCATCCGCAGCCGGTTCCTCGGCAAGATCAAGGACGCGTTCGACAAAAACGCCAATCTCTCCAACCTCTTGCTGGACGAGTTCTTCAGCGAAACGCTGAACAAGTATCAGGGCGGCTGGCGCCGCGGCGTCATCCGGGCCATCGAATACGGCGTCCCAACGCCCGCGTTCTCCACCGCGCTCTCGTTCTACGACGGCTTCCGGACCGCGCGTCTCCCCGCGAACCTGCTCCAAGCCCAGCGCGACTTCTTCGGTGCCCACACCTACGAGCGCGTCGACCAGCCCCGCGGCAAGTTCTTCCACACCAACTGGACCGGTCGCGGCGGTCGCGTCAGCTCCACCACCTACAACGTCTAACCAGGAATAACGTCATGAGTCACGGTTTGAACATCAAAGCCCCCGCCGCAGGCGGGCTCGACTTCGTCTCCCTCGGAGCGCTCGTCCACCGTCTGGATCCGGGCATCATCCCGTTCCGCAAGGCGTCCAATTTCGACGTCCACGTCAGCGGCGGCGAATTCAACACCTCCGCCAACCTGTCGGATTGCTTCGGCCTCGCCACCGGTGTCACGACCGCCATGGTCAACTACCCGATCGGCGACCTGATCCACGAGCGCGTCCGAGCCATGGGTGTCCGCCCCTTCTACAAGCGCTTCGAACACAACGGTGTCAACGGCCCCAACATGGCCACCGTGTTCAGCGACCGCGGCCACGGCGTTCGCGGCCCGGTCGTGTTCTACAACCGGTCCAACGAGGCCGGTGCCATGTTGAAGCCCGGCGATTTCGATTGGGACGCCATCTTCGGTGACAACAATGTCCGCTGGTTCCACTCGGGCGGCATCTTCGCCGCCCTTTCGGAAACCACAGGCGAGTTGATCATTGAAGCGATGCAGGCGGCCAAGCGGCATGGGGTCGTCACCTCGCTCGATCTCAACTACCGCGAGAAGCTCTGGAAGATCTCGGGCGGCGCACACCGCGCGATCAGCACCCTGAGCCGCGTCGTGGAAAACGTGGACGTGCTGGTCGGCAACGAGGAGGATCTGCAAAAGGGACTCGGTATCGAGGGTCCTGCTGTCGAGACATCCTCCAAGCTCGATATCGGCATGTTCGCGGGCATGATGGACGATGTTGTCCGCAAGTTCCCGAACGTCAAGGTGGTCGCGACGACCCTGCGCGAAGTGCACTCCACCTCGCACCACACTTGGAGTGCAGTGGCTTACTTCATGGGCCAGGACGGCTCCGGGAAAATGATCCAGGCCCCCCACTGCGACCTCAACGTCATCGACCGCGTCGGCGGCGGCGACGGCTTCGCATCCGGCTTCATCTACGGCCTGCTCGCCGGTGAGACCCCGGAAGAGGCCGTCAAGATCGGCTGGGCGCACGGAGCCCTGCTGACCACCTTCCCGGGCGACACCACCATGGCGACCTTGGACCAAGTCAAGGCCTTCGCCAAGGGCGGTTCCGCCCGTATCCAGCGCTAATCGCGATCACGCAAAACAGGCGGCCGGTTCACCGCCGCTTGTTTTGCGCTGCGTTGGTTCGCTTGGCGTTGCGTCTCCTGCGTTCCTTGGCGCAACAAACGGCCATTCGACCCCGATTTCCCCTGATCTCCCCCGCTTTCAACCCCCGTTCCTTGTGGCCTTCCACCTGCAATGACCGTTCCACATGTGCCTTGCAGTACCAGGACGAGTGGTCGATCTGACAGGGGATGACCCCGCATTCCGCTCCGCCAACGTCGATTTCTGCGGCATACGTAAGAGCATCAACCTTGCCTTCACCCCTGAAGCCGTTGTCGGCGACTACGTCCTCGTGCATGTCGGATTCGCCATCTCCCGGATCGACGCCGCCGAAGCCCACCGCACTTTCGCCTACCTGAAGTCCATTGGCGCTCTGAGCGAAGAGGGGTACAGCGCATGAGGTACGTAGACGAATACCGCGACCCGGCAATCGCCACGGCCCTCGCCGGACAAATCAACCGGGCCTCCACCAAGCCATGGGTCCTCATGGAGGTCTGCGGCGGCCAAACCCACACCCTGATGCGCTACGGCATCGGCGACCTGATTGCCGATTCCGTCGAGTTGGTCCACGGCCCCGGCTGTCCCGTCTGCGTCACGCCTCTGGAGATGATCGACCAGGCCATCGCGATCGCCGCCCGCCCGGACACAATCTTCACCTCCTACGGCGACATGCTCCGCGTCCCCGGTTCCCGCCGCGACCTGTTCCAAGCCAGATCCGAAGGTGCCGATGTCCGCATCGTCTACTCCCCGATGGATGCCGTCCAGATCGCCCGCACCAATCCCGGACGTCAGGTTGTCTTCTTCGGAGTCGGTTTCGAGACCACGGCCCCGGCCAATGCGATGGCAGTCTGGCAGGCGCGCCGCGAGGGAATCACGAACTTCTCGATGCTGGTATCCCACGTGCTGGTACCACCTGCGATGCGCCTGATTCTTGAATCCCCCGGCAACCGTGTCCAAGGCTTCATCGCACCCGGCCACGTTTGCGCCATCATGGGTTTCCGCGAATATCAGTCACTCGCCAACGAATTCCACGTTCCCATCGTTGTCGGCGGCTTCGAACCGGTCGATCTCCTCGAAGCCATCTCCATGCTGGTCGCGCAGCTCGAAAGCGGACGCGCCGAGGTTGAAAACCAGTATTCCCGCTCCGTCGATTACCTCGGCAACCAGCCAGCCCAAAACATCATGCGCGAGGTCTTCACGGTCACGGACCGCAAATGGCGCGGCATCGGCGAAATCGGTTCGAGCGGCCTCCGCCTCAAGGATGAATTCGCCGCATTTGACGCCGAAAAGGTCTTCCGGCTCGAACCTCTCCATGTCGAGGAGCCCCGCGAATGCATCAGCTCGCTGGTTCTCCAAGGCCGCAGCAAGCCCGCACAATGCGCCGCCTTCGGAACAAAATGCACCCCGATGCACCCTCTCGGAGCGCCCATGGTCTCGGCCGAGGGCGCCTGCGCAGCTTGGTACCAGTACAAACGCCATGTCTAAACTGCTCCAGCTCGAAGAACTGGCGTTTACCTGCCCCCTCCCGGTGGTCGCGCACGACCGCATCGTCCTCGGCCACGGCAGCGGGGGACGGCTCAGCGCGAACCTCCTCCGTGACGTCTTCCTCCCGCACTTCTCCAATCCGGTTCTTGACCGTCTGGACGACCAGGCCGTCTTCCCCATCGGTGGATCGCAAGTAGCCTTCACCACCGATTC
>CAITMP010000218.1 GCA_903893525.1 uncultured Acidobacteriia bacterium
ATTTCCACGGCGGCAGTTCCGGTTCCCGTGCCCAGATGCAGCACGTCGCCAGCCCTCAGGCTCCGTCCGAAAGGCCCCCCGAATCCGCCCAAAATGAACGTGCTGCGGCTGCCCAGGTACGACGGGGACTCAATTCCACCAGCCACCGCGAGGTACGCGCGTGCGCCCGGTCCTGCCGAACTGCCAATCTTGAGAACACTCCCGGCGCGGACTGCCAGCGGTGTCCAAGGCGAAACCGAATCGCCGTCCAGCGTGCTGCCGAAATCGGCCCCGCCCAGAACCACCGTCGTGTTGCAGGAAAACTGCAGCGTCGGCCCCATGACCGTGATTTCAAGCCCCGGGGCGCTTTCCGGATTCCCGCACATCCGGTTCGCGATCCGGAACGACAAGCCATCCATCGGTCCCGAAGGCGGAACGCCCACGTGCCAGTAACCCAGCCGTCCGGGATGGTCTTGGACGGTGGTCTGTGTGCCAGGCTCCAGAACGTCGATAGCGCGGCGGACGAACGGGAAGTCCTTCAGAAATGCGGTGGTCACCCCACCGGCAACGAAGGCGGGGGAGCGGACAATCTGGCCCAGATACCCGACAATCGTCTCCGTACCGGAAATCTCGCAGCCATCCAACGCTGCCGCAAGCAGGGCCAGAGCCTCGGCCCGGTCCGCACCTTGGACGATGACTTTCGCCAGCATCGGGTCGTAGAACGGCGTCACTTCGGTGCCGGACTCCACCCAGGTTTCAACACGGGCATTCGTTGGCCAAGCCACATGGATCAGCTTTCCGGCGCACGGACGGAAGTTCTTGCCCGGGTCCTCGGCATAAATCCGGGCCTGGATCGACCACCCGCAAGGCCGGATTTCGGACTGCGCCAGCGGAATCGGCTCGCCAGCCGCAACCCGGACCATCCACTCCACCAAATCGACCCCGGTGACTTCCTCCGTCACCCCGTGTTCCACCTGCAACCGGGTGTTCACTTCCAGAAAGTAGAACTGTGCCGTGGATTGGTCGTAGATGAACTCGACCGTCCCGGCGGACTGGTAGTTCACCGCCTTGCCCAGCCGCACCGCCGTCTCCAACAAGGACGCCCGCACTTCCGGCGTAATCCCGGGTGCCGGTGTCTCCTCGATCACCTTTTGATTTCTGCGCTGGACCGAGCAGTCGCGTTCCCCGAGCGCCACAACCGTCCCCTTGCCATCGCCGAAGATCTGTACCTCGATGTGGCGCGCTTGGGAAACAAATTTCTCCACATACAGCCCCGCATGGCCGAAATTGGCCACACTCAGCCGGTGGACGGCGTCGAAAGCGTCCCGAAGTTCGGCCTCGGACGCCGCCAGGCGCATGCCGATACCCCCGCCTCCGGCGGTGCTCTTCAGCATGACCGGGTACCCGATCCCCGCCGCAGCCGCAACAGCCTCGCCCGAATCCGCCAGCAGTTCCGTACCCGGCAATATGGGGGCGTTGTTGGCCTGGGCAATTTCCCGCGCCGTGTGTTTCAGCCCGAACGCGCGCATTTGCCCCGGCGTGGGCCCGATGAATACGACTCCGGCTTCGGCGCACGCC
>CAITMP010000219.1 GCA_903893525.1 uncultured Acidobacteriia bacterium
CTGGGTTGGGGACAGCGGGCGCGGACACATCGGCAAAGTCGGCAAAGGGTCCTGTGACGACGAATCCCGACTGGCGGACGGGGTCGTAGGCATTCACCAGCAGTGAAACGGGTTTGCTCGTGATGGTTCCAAACGGATTGCTGACTACCACGGCAAAGGAGCCAGCGTCCGGCTCCCGTACCGGTGCCAAAGCCAGGGTTGAGCCCGTTCCTCCCGAAATCGGCGCGCCATTTCGCGTCCATTGATACTTCAGAGAGGTCCCGGCGGCATTGACCGAAAAGTAGGTCGGCTGCCCAAAATCCACGGTCCGCGCTTGCGGTTCGACCCGAATCTTCGGTGCCGTGGGGTGAATCAGAGCCATCGAGCTTTGATATCCGGCGGCGATGGCGTCCACCGCACCGGGCAATTCACCGGGAATCAAGGTCTGACCATTCCGGTTGTCGCCCCACGCAATCAGGGCGCCATCGTTTCGAAGTGCGATGGAGTGGTTGCCTCCCGCGGCGACGGCGACGATTCCGGTCTGCGCTTCCAGGGGAATGGTCGTCTGTCCAAAGGCGTTGTAGCCCCAGCTCACCAGGGTTCCATCCAGTTTCAACGCCAGCACATGGTTTCCTCCGGCGGCGACGGCTTTGACCTCACCGCGGGCCGATTCCGGTATCGAAGATTGGCCAAAGCGGTTGTCGCCCCACGCCAGCAAGGTGCCGTCGGCCTGAAGCGCGAGCGTGTAAAAGTCGCCGGCGGCGATCGCCTTGACGCGGCTCAGCGCTCCGGGCGGAACTCGTTGAACTGAAAGATCGGAATAGCCCCACACGATGACCCTTCCCTCGGCACTCAGGGCCACCGAATGATACGCACCAGCAGCAATCGCGATCATTCCACTGCGAGCCTCGATGGGAACCTCGACCTCGCCGTAGTCATTCGCCCCCCAGGCGATCACGGCACCCGCTTCTGTCAACGCAAGCGAATGCCGTCCTCCGGCAGCAATCGCTCCGATTCGTTCTTGGGCCGCAACCGGCACGGTGGACTGTCCGTATCGATTATCGCCCCATGCGACGACCCTCCCCTGACTGGTTAGTGCGAGATTGTGAAGGGCTCCTGCGGCAATCGAGGTGACGGACACGTCCAAAGTTGTCGGCACCGTGCTCTGTCCGCGGCTGTCATCACCCCACGCCAAAACCGGCCCCGACTCAGCGGCTCGGGCAGCCAAGCACAACGCAATCCCTGCCCACCGCAGGCACAGGTGGAAGAATCGCGCGGTGCGGGAGAATGGGTGTTTCATTGTTCTGCACTCCTTGGACCGACGAGGACTACGGACGCCATCGAAATAAGCATTCGCAATGCCATCGTCTCCAGCGGAAACTGTGAGTGCTGGATTCCAACTCCAAAGCATCTTGTCGGCAAGAGACCACCGTTCCGTGCTAAGAGCGCGCATTCAGCGCTCTACGGGAGTGGGTCTTTTCTTGGGACTCGCGCCCCAGGCTGGAGTTGTGGCGGGCCGTTGGCCCGGGGTCGGCCAAAGTCCAAAGTCCCGCCGATTGCGGCTTTGACAATTCACTTCACCTGGGACTCTCGATGTGATTTGATCGCGGGTTCCGCCGTAAGTCGGCGGACGTTCGGTCTCTGTTTACAATCCAAAGCCTATGTCTCTAGCCACTGTCGTCCTCAAGCCCGGTGAAGCCGATCGCGTCGTTTCCGGCCACCCCTGGATCTACACCAACTCGGTCCTCCGCCTCACCTCCCCAGCCAACGATGGCGACGCGGTGCAGGTCAAGGATCACCGCCAGCGCCTGCTGGGCACCGGCCTGTACAACTCCCGGTCCAAGATCATCGTGCGCATGCTCGATCACGACCGGGTCGAGCTGAACACCGCCTTCTTCCGCGCCCGCATCGAAGCAGCGCTCAAACACCGGCAGCGCTGGTATCCGGGTGCGACCTCGTACC
>CAITMP010000220.1 GCA_903893525.1 uncultured Acidobacteriia bacterium
CGCACCCGCGCCCTCGGCATGGAATCCGCCGGCCTCTCCCACATCATCCGCAAGCAGCACGCCCTCACCATCCAGAGCCTCCCGCCCGGCGTCCCCATCTACGAAAATGACACCCATTCCCTGGCGTTCAAAGCCTTGGTCAACAATTCCAACGAACAGCGCGTCCTCGACCTTCTCCACCGCTACGAGGTCCGCCACTCCCGTGCCTACGACCGCGCCCTCAAAAGCCTCCTCGCCTATCGCAAGACGTACCAAACGAACCCAACCCCATGCAGCACAATGCCCTCCCCCACACCCACCCCGCAACGGTCACCAACCGCTCGCCGCGCTGGCACCGTCGGCAAGCCCGCCTCGCCAAACAGAGGTCAAAAAACAAACAGGGGTCCCAAAAGTGACCGCGTCCATTGGCGCGTTCGCCCTGCTTCAGGCCGTCCTGCTCCTCCTGACGGGGACCACGCCCCTACTCCGCCAACCCCATCCGCCGCAGCAACGCCAGATACCGGGGATCCGACCGCAGCGAATCGAACAACGGATTGCACTTCAACCCCAGGACATTCGGATCGCGCGCGGCCACCGCATGGTCCAAATCCGCGAACGCCGCAGTCTTGTCCCCCAGTGCGGCATGGGCATAGGAAATGCTCACCGGCGACACGTAGTCCGACGCCGCCTTCCGGTCAATTTTCCGCAGCAAGGCCACAGCCTCCGCATTCCGACCCGCCTTTGCCAAGGTCATGGCCTCCAGCGAGTCCAGAAATTTGCTGTCGGCGTCCGCCTGTCGCGCCCGCGCATAGCAGGCAAAAGACTCGTCGAAATTGCCCAGTACCGCATTCGACGTCCCCATCATCGCGTGCGCCAGATAGTACCCCGGATTCATCTCGACCACCTTGCCGAACTGGGCGATCGAGAGATCGAACTCCCGCTTCAGGTAGTAGAGGAAGCCCAAATGCACGCGGTACAGGATCGAGAGGGGATCGAGCGAGAGCGCATGCTTCAACTCCGATATCGCCTCGTCCAAGCGCCCCGTTGGCCGCAGGTAGTAGAACGCGTAGCAGTCCCGCGAAACGGGCGAAGCCCCGTTCAACTGGATCGAACGCAGGAACTCCTGCTCCGACGCGGCCCAGTTCCAATCGTAGATGGCCAAAATCACGGCCAGCGTCGCGTGCGATTCGGCAATCGAGTCATCCAGCTCAATGGCCCGCGCAATGGCATCCTTGGCCCGCGGCATCGTCTCGGCCGGGGCCGCAAACCCGAGGAAGCCCTCGGAATACAGACAGTGCGCCAAACCTTCCCAGGGCAGAGCGTAGCGGGGATCGAGCCGGATTGCCTCCTCGAACAGCAATTTTCCGGCATCCAAACCCTCGCGGGTCATCTTGTAAAGCTCGAACCGGCCTTTCAGGTACGCGTCGTAGGCTGCCAGGTTCTCGGTATAGCGCTTTACCGGCGGTACGTGAACGCTGCTCCGCCCGAAATCGGCGTTGGACTCGCTCAGCTTCACGCGCAACTTCGCCACAATCGCCTGCGAAATCTCGTCTTGGATCTCGAAGACATCCGTCATTTCCCGGTCGTAGCGCTCCGACCACAGGTTCGCGCCATCCATGGCGCCGATCAACTGGACGCTGATCCGGACCCGGTTTCCGGCCTTCCGGACGCTGCCCTCCAGAACGCTCGACACGTTGAGGGTCTCGCCAATCTGCCGGATATCCTGGCGGGCATCCCGGAAGGCGAATGCCGACGTTCTCGCCGTGACGCGCAGACTTTCCACGTGCGTCAGTGCGTTGATAATTTCCTCGGCCAGCCCGTCGCTGAAATACTCGTTCTCCTTGTCCGAGCTCAAGTTCAGGAACGGGAGTACCGCGATCGACGGTTTTCCAGCCGGCTTCTGCACCGCCGACCGCAAGTACACAGGCGTCGCGTCCGATGCCGCAACCGATGCCGCAACCGAATGCACCACCGACTGCTGGAACGCCTGCCGGGCCATGATCGAGGCGGGGCCCAACCCGGCGGCCCGCATTGCAATGTAGATGTCCTCCAGTGCTTCCTTGACTTCCGAAATGGACTGGAACCGCTCGGCGGCGTTCTTCCGCATCGCCCGTGTGAGGATTTCCTGCACCTCGATAGGAACAAAGACGCCGCATTGGGAAAGATCCCGGGGCGTGTCGCGCAGAACCGCCGCCAGAATCTCCAGGCCCGAAGAGCCCCGGAACGGGTGGTCGCCCGTGAGCATTTCGTAGAGCACGCAACCAAACGAGAAGATGTCGCTGCGGGCGTCCA
The DNA here is from genome assembly GCA_903893525.1 of uncultured Acidobacteriia bacterium. Taxonomy (GTDB): domain Bacteria; phylum Acidobacteriota; class Terriglobia; order Bryobacterales; family Bryobacteraceae; genus BOG-234. The sequence continues at coordinate 2,272 of CAITMP010000220.1, forward strand.
CCTTGCCGCCCTGGGCCTGTTCCGGGGACATGTAGGCAATCGTCCCCACGATGGCCCCTTCGGTGGTCCTGGGACCTTCGAACTGAAGCGATATCGTCGTATCCGTGTCGCCCAGCGCCAGCGCGCCCTGTCCGTCAACCTTGGCCAAGCCAAAATCGAGCACCTTCGCCAGCCCCTCGGGCGTAATCATGACGTTTGCCGGTTTCAGATCCCGGTGTACGATTCCGATCCCATGGGCGGCCGCCAGTGCATCGGCAATTTGCATCCCGATTCGGAGCGTGTCGACCACGGGAATCCGGCCCCCGGCAATCAGCGACGCAACGGTTTGGCCCCGCACAAACTCCATCACGATGCACACGCCGGCAGGATCCTCCACAACATCGTGGATGGTAACGATATTCGGATGGTTCAGTGCGGAAGTGGCGCGTGCCTCCTGCAGAAAGCGGCCCTTGCGCTCCGCCGATTCCCGTTCAGAGGGCAACAACCGCTTGATGGCAACCTGCCGTCCCAGTTGCAAATCCCGGGCCCGGTAGACAGCACCCATCCCGCCCTCGCCAAGCAAGGCCAGGACTTCATAGTGCGAGATGGTGGTCCCGATCATTTGGTTGAAAATTCAGACGCAGCCTTCCGAGTTTGGCACATACCTACCCGTTGCCGTCAATTCGGCCTTCACACCAGGCGAACCGCCGCCGCAATGGCGAGCGCCGCACACACGGCCGTCTCGGCCCTGAGGATCGTCGAACCCAACGAGCCGCCCACCCATCCGGCAGCCTCCAACTGGTTTCGCTCCATGTCGGTCCAGCCTCCCTCGGGCCCGATCGCCAAGGCCATTGTGTCGCTGGGAGCAACTTTCTCCAAAACCCTCAGCATCGGCGGAGCCCCCGCCCGTTCGTCCAACAAAATCCTCCGGTCCGCCGCCTGCTTCACGACGGCATCGAATCGGACCGGGTCGGTAACCTCGGGCGGACACAACCGGCGCGACTGCTCGGACGCCTCCTTCGCAATCCGCCGCCACCGTTCCACACGCTTCCTGGCCCCTTCCAGCAAC
>CAITMP010000221.1 GCA_903893525.1 uncultured Acidobacteriia bacterium
CTGGGTTGCGGTGAGGGTGCAGGTGCCCGCAGAAACCGGGGTAATCAGAAAGGTTGCGGGGAACAAGGGACAGGCGAGGGTGTTGATTGGGCACGAGCCCAGTCCGATCAGGGGTATCGCGGAGGTGGTGACGTTGCACACCGAGGGGGTGGTCGAAACCATGGAGACCGGTAGACCGGAGGATGCGGTGGCTACTACGGCTACGGGCTCGCGCCGGACTGTTGTCCCGGTCGGGGCGGTTGCTGTGATGGACTGGGGACCGGGGGAGATGGCGAAGGACTGATGGACGCTTTGGGCTGTCGTATAGGTGGCATTGCCAGGAAGGGTTGCAGTAAGCGTGCAGATGCCAGTTGCCAGAAGAGTAAGGACGTTGCCCGCCACTGAGCATACGGTATCCGAGTCGGATGAAAGCGTGACTGCTCGACCCGAGGCGCTAGTGGCGATGATTGTTATCGAAGCGTTTGTGAAATTGCGATCCGGCGGCGGTGGGAACACAATGGTCTCCGCGAGTGGTTTCACCTCGCGAAGGGAACCCGTATAAGGAACCGCAATGTAGAGATTTCCGGTCGCGTCCACGGCAAGGGTATTCGAGCCGTTCCAACCAGCCGAAGTTGCCGGAATCCCGTCCACTTCACTACTTCCGCCGCCAGCTGCGATTGAGACCTGTCCCGACGGGCCGATCTTGCGAATGGTGCCACCAGAGACCCAGATGTTCCCGTCCGCGTCAATTGTAACTCCCGGCGTGTTGATCCCGCTAGCTAAGGTCGAGATGATCCCAGTGGCCGATACCATTCGGATGGATCCGTTGCCGTAATCTGCAATGTAGAGATTCCCGGACGTGTCGACTGCCACACCTTGGGGGTAGGCGAGCGATGCGGCGGTTGCCGCCGACCCATCACCGCTATTTCCCGGAACGCCGTTGCCGGCGACGGTTGAAATAGTTCCGTCCGATGCAACCCTTCTGATCCGGGAGTTCTCGGTGTCCGCGATGTAGACATTGCCACTCGCATCCACCGCTATTGCGGCTGGATTGTTGAGGCGAGCGGACGTGGCCGGACCGCCATCCCCGCTGAAACCCGCGAGCCCGTTGCCAGCAATGATTGTCGAGACACCTGAGGCGGAAATTCTTGATACTTGATAGGAGCCGCCGCCCGAAACGTAGAAATTTCCAGACAAATCAGCCGCAAGGTAACGGTAAGAAGATGTGCCTATCCTGGTGACTAGCGAGAAGGTGCCGGTAGATGTTAGTTTGAGGATTCCGTTATAGAAGTCTAAGACAAAAACAGCCCCCCGGGCATCCGATGCAACAGCCGCCAAGTTGCCATTTCTCAGAGCGGTTCCGATCATCCCGTTCACATTGAAACTCTGGCTCACCGGTGTTGCTGCAGCGTAGGTTCCATTGCCGGGCTGGCTGGCGGTAATGGTGCAGGTGCCGAGCCGCAGCAGTGTTACGGATGTTCCGGTGACGGTGCAGACGGACGACGTCGTGGATGCGAAGGATACCGACAGGCCGGATGTCGCGGTTGCCGAGAGGCTCACCGGACCAGCGCTGTAGAGCGTGTCGGCGGGTGCCGGGAAATTAACGGCCTGCGCGGTCAGCGCGCGGGGGGAAACCCGCGAAACACCCGAACGCTCCTGGGCTGTCAGGCTGCCAGCAGCTGCTATCAGCAACGGGAGGATTGCGGCGTATGGCTTCACGTGCGTTGCCTTTCAGAGCCGGAGCGCATTCGGACGTGAAATTCGGCGTCCTTGCCGCGCGGTGAAAATAACCGAGTCGCCTTGATTTTACCAGAACATAATGAAGAATGCCCTGGGTCGAGTGTGATCACCGTCGCAATCCTCCAGGGACGAATCGAGTAATCGACCATTCTCCACCATGCCCACCCGACAGCGTATCAGGTTTCCGGGGTTGATTGGGTTACAGTGTGATGACGCTCCGGGAGGTTTGGCCTGCTCCCGGTCAATGAGCACGACATCTGCCATTGAGTCCGTCGCGCACCACTTGTGCGCTCATCTAGAATGGTGGCTGGGGGATGGAAGCTGGATATTTCGAAAGTATAGCCGGATCTTGGGTTTTTGCGTGCTCGTCGTATTGCCGTTGGAGGCGCGCAAGCCGGGCGCTTGGGTTGCAGGAGGGTATCCAGAAAGCTATGTAAGCGTTCTCCGGAGAACAATGGCATGAGGACGAAGAAGAGGAGGACACAAGGGGCGTCAAGGACATCGATCTGTCCTGCGTCGACGGGCCAGTCCATGTCGGTCTTCGCGTTCCCGGAGGGGATGCGGAAGGCACTGTACACGACCAACGCGGTGGTGTCGCTGCACATGTCGTTGAGGAAGATTATCAAGAGCCGGGCGTCGTTCCCTTCGGAGGAGGCTGCGATCACGCTGCTGTACCTGGCGCTGGACAAACAGTCGAAGAAACGGGAGACCGTGCAGGTGTGGAAGCAGATGCTGAACCATCTGGGGATCGGATGCGGGAGGCCGGGGTGCGGATCTAGGGGCGGACGCACGGAAATAGCTCAGACCCCACCAGCAGGATGGACTTCATTGATGTTTGCCTGCGACGGGACAACCAAAAGCAAGCTAACCCGAAGGCTTTACACCGTTTCGCCTGCGACAAGTGTCTTAGATTTCGAGCGCCTAGCCGGCCCTCCCGTTCCTGCTCCGCCAATTCCCTGAAACTTTCATAGCCTCCCATACAGACCATGCAAGAGCTTCACATAGTTACCAGACCGCAGGGACGTGCGACTAGCTATTGAGCTAAGAGGTCAAGATCCCGTTCACAATTTGCCCCTTCACATCCGTTAGGCGGAAATGGCGGCCTTGGAACTTGTACGTCAGCTTGGTGTGGTCCAAGCCCAGGGTTCTAAGGATCGTCGCGTGCAAATCATGCACATCCACAGGGTCCCGCACGATGTTGTACGAAAAATCATCGGTCTCGCCAAAGGTCAGCCCCGGTTTGACCCCGCCCCCAGCCATCCAAATCGTGAAACAACGGGGGTGGTGGTCGCGGCCGTAGTCAGTTTCGGTCAGCTTGCCCTGCGAGTAGACGGTCCGCCCGAATTCTCCGCCCCAAACGACGAGCGTATCCTTCAATAGACCGCGTTCCTTCAAGTCCCGCACGAGCGCCGCCGAGGCTTGGTCGGTATCCAGCGCCTGCCCCCGGATCTGTTTCGGCAGGTTTGTGTGCTGGTCCCAGCCACGGTGGAACAGTTGGATGAACCGCACGTCGCGCTCGGCCAATCGCCGGGCCAGCAGGCAGTTCGCGGCGAAGGTGCCAGGCTTGCGGGAATCCGGCCCGTACATCTCGAACGTGCGTTCGGACTCCTTCGACAGATCGGTCAAGTCCGGCACCGAGGTCTGCATCTTGAAAGCCATCTCGTACTGCGCGATGCGGGTGGCGATTTCGGGGTCGTTGTATTCCTTCAGGTTCAGGTCGTTGAGCGCGGCCAAGTCGTCCAAATAGCGGCGGCGCATCGGGGCGTCGATGCCGTCTGGATTCGAGAGATACAAAACTGGGTCGGCCCCGGACCGGAACTTGACGCCCTGGTAACGGCTCGGCAGGAAGCCGCTGCCCCAGAGGCGGTCGTACAAAGGCTGGTCCGCCAGATTGCCGGAGCCCTGCGAGATCATCACGACAAAGGCGGGTAGATCCTTGTTCAGACTCCCCAACCCGTACGAAAGCCACGATCCGATGCTCGGCCGTCCGGCCAGCTGGAAGCCGGTCTGGCAGAATGTTACCGCCGGATCGTGGTTGATCTGCTCCGTGTTCATCGACTTGATGAAGCACAGGTCATCCACCATCTTGGCCGTATGCGGCATCAGGTCACTGACCCAAGCACCGGACTTGCCATGTTGCGCGAATTGGAAAATCGGCGGCGCAACGGGAAAACTGGACTGTGTCGCCGTCATGCCCGTCAACCGCTGCCCCTGGCGGATGGAATCGGGCAATTCGGAGGCACGGAGCCCGGCAAGTTTCGGCTTGTAGTCGAACAAGTCCAGCTGCGAAGGTGCACCGGATTGGAACAGGTAGATGACACGCTTGGCGGTGGGCGCAAACTGGGGAATACCGTCCGTTCCCTGAGCGTTCATCAGCGACCGTATCGCGGCGGTGCCCAGGGCCGAGCGGAGGACTTGGCGGCGGGTTGGGTGGAGGAGAGAGGGGTGAAGATCCATCATTGGCGCGTCACCACCTCATCCAAATTTAGAATCAGGCTGGCAACCGCAGCATTGGCGGCCAACTGCGCCGAATCCAAGGACGGATCGCGTTTGCTCTCGCCTTGCGCGAGGAGCTTTTCAGCCAAGGCTGGGTCGGAACGGAAACGGTCCAGATTGTAGTTGTAGCTGTTCAGAAGAATTCCCGACTCGCGGGCATCTGGCCTTCGAGATGTCGCCAGGCGGAAGGCGTAGGCGACTCGTGATTCCTCCGATACCCCGCCGTCCTTCATCATGCGTTGCGCCAAGTTCCGGGCAGCCTCGATGAAAGTGACGTCGTTCATCAGGTCGAGGGCCTGAAGCGGCGTGTTGGTGCGGGTCTCGCGCACGGTGCAGGCCTCTCGGCCCGCAGAATCGAAATTCGCCATCATGGGCGGAGGTACCGCTCGTTTCCAAAAAGTGTACATCCCCCGTCTGTAGAGGGCCTCGCCGGAATCGGCCTTGTAATCCTCCCCACCCGAGAGCTCCCGCCACAAACCGGCAGGCTGGTACGGCTTCACAGACGGCCCGCCGACCTTTTCGACCAGAAGTCCCGAGACAGCGAGCGCCTGATCGCGAACCATTTCAGCGGCAAGCCGGATGCGCGGGCCGCGGGCCAAGAGCCGGTTTTCAGGATCGCGGCGGATCAAATCCGGCGACGCTTTCGACGACTGACGGTAGGTCTCGGACATGACGATGGTCTTCTGGAGCGCCTTCACATCCCAGCCGGTGCGCACAAACTCGGTCGCCAGCCAGTCCAGGAGTTCGGGATGGCTGGGCCATTCCCCCTGCGAGCCGAAATCCTCCACCGTCTTCACTATGCCGGTTCCGAAATACATCTGCCAGTAGCGGTTGACGGCAACCCGGGCCGCAAGTGGGTTTTCGGGACTGGCGATCCATTTGGCAAGCGCCAGCCGATCCTGTGTGACGCCGGGCGGCATCGACGGGAGGGCCGCCGGAATCCCGCGCTCGACTGGCGCGCCGGGGCGCTCATACGAGCCCCGGTTCAAGACGAAGGCCGGAACCGGTTTCGGGAGCTCCTCCATTACCATGGCTGTCTGGATCGTGTCGAGGTACCCGTCGCGGGCCTCGCGCGCGTCGAGAACCAGATTCCACGCTGGCATCCGGGAAAGAAGCAGCATCCGCAGGGATTCGGGGGCACGCGGGTTCGCCATCGCCCGGACCTGCGCGGAGTCCATATTTTTGCCGTAGATGCGGAGGTTTTCGATGGTCCCCCGGAAATGTGCGCCAACCCGCAGTGGCTCGGCAACGGCGAAATTCTGGTTGATCTGGTCGAGATGGACCTTGAGCGGACGCTCGACGCCATCGACGTAGATTTTCATGCCCTCGGCAAAGCGCGATCCATCGTAGGTGAAGGCGATGTAGTGGCGCTTGTTCAGCTCGATCGGGTCGCGCGTTTCCACCCTACCGGCATCGTCGAGCCAGCGGAGAACGAAATTCGCCTGGATCCTCCCGTCCTTCAACTGGAGCGACCAACCCGGCGGCTCCTCTTCGCCCTTGGCCCGGCTGACGATCACGCCATCGGGGGCTGCGGGGTTGATCCAGACCGAAATAGTGAAACGGTCCAGAAAACCGTAATTGGCGACATTGCCCTTTTCCAATGTGCGGGTGCCGTCGAAGGATTCGCCCGCCAAAGGAAGGTCCACGGCGAGGCCACGCGGATCGGCCCATTCGGATTCCTTGGGCAACGGTCCGCCGAAACCTTTGAAATCACGGTTGAATTCGAACTCCCGAACCTCCGCCAAGCCCGACAGGCGGTCCAACTCGGCCTTCTGGATCGCGGTCGGGGCCTTCATCAGGGGTGGGGAGTTGCCATATTTCTGGGCATTTCCACGCTCCGGGATGCTGTTGAAGTAGGCGTAAAGCTGGTAATACTCCTTCTGGCTGATGGGGTCGTACTTGTGGTCGTGGCAGCGGGCGCACCCGGCGGTGAGGCCGAGGAAGACCGTCGACGTTGTATCCACGCGGTCCACCACATACTCCACGGCGTATTCCTCGGGCACGATGCCGCCTTCGCCGTTGCCGCGGTGGTTGCGGTTGAAGCCGGTGGCGAGGCGCTGGTCGAGGGTCGGATTGGGCAGAAGGTCGCCCGCCAGTTGCTCGATGGCGAAGCGGTCATAGGGCATGTTGTGATTGAAAGCGTCGATCACCCAATCCCGCCAGCGCCACATCTGGCGTTCGCCGTCGGTCTGGTAGCCGTTGGTATCCGCGTAACGTGCGGCGTCGAGCCAGCGGACCGCCATCCTTTCGCCGAAGCGGGGCGAGGACAGCAGCCGGTCCACCACCCTTTCATATGCGTTGGGGGAACGGTCCGCAAGGAACGCGTCAAGTTCGGCCAAGGCTGGAGGCAGACCGGTCAAATCGAAGGAGACGCGGCGGAGGAGGGTGGCACGGTCAGCCTCGGGGGCGGGTTGGAGACCTTCCTTCGCGAGGCGCGCGCGGACAAATGAATCTATGGGCTGGATACCGGCTGGCGTTGGCAGTCGTTTGGGAGGGAGGAACGACCAGTGCTTTTCCCAAACCGCGCCCTGCTGGATCCATGCGCGGATAAGACCGATTTCCTTTTCGGAGAGGGCTGGCCCGGTGGCCGGAGGAGGCATCCGAAGCGGTTTGTCGCCCGCCGAAATACGGGCGAGGAGGGTGCTTCTGGCCGGATCGCCGGGCATGATGGCGTAATGGCCGCCCATGTCCTGCTTGGCGGAGGCTTCCAAGTCGAAACGCAGCTTGGACTTGCGGGTCGTGGAAGAGGGGCCGTGGCAGGTGTAGCAACGGTCGGAAAGTATGGGGCGGATGTCCCGGTTGAACTCCACCGGGCCGAATTCGGCGGTCTGCCCGAATAGGCCGACCGCCGATGCGACTGCGGCGGCCAGAACCTCAATACTTCTTTTCATACCCGTTGCGGGCGTTGGAGACCTCGAAATGCCCGTCCTTGTGCGCCACCAGCTTCAGCGAGAAACCCGAATCCGGCGTTTCCGCAACATTTGCGATCACGTTTTCGGGCGAATTGTGGTCCTTGCCAGCATCGACGGCAAAGTGGGACTGCCAGATGTCCTGAATGCCGGGAACGGCGTGCATCGTGTCCCAAGCCTCGGCGGTACCGCCCTTGCGCGCCCCATTGTCCATGATGGCGACCTTGGGATGCACCATGTTGACGAACGACGGCGAGCCGCTCATGTTCATGCCGTGGTGGCTGGTGATGTAGACATCGACCGCAGGAATTTTGGCGGCGGGGCAGGCGAGCGCCTCTTCCTTATTCCAGAGCAGATCGCCCAGATCGATGGTGGTGAACTTGCCGAAGCGGATGAAGCTGCCGGTGGACTGGCCATTTTCATCGTCGTTGGCGTCGCGCTTCTTGTAGCTGGCGCAGAGGGGGTTTGGCTTGCCCGCGCCCTTGAGGGGCTTTTGGAGGGACTTGCCGCCAGCCGAGACGATGGTCCATTCGACGCTGGCCTTCAAGGGCAGCTTGTCGCCGGGTTTCACGATCAGATGCTTGGCCTTGTCGCGGACGGCAACGTAGGCGTCGAAAAGCTTCTTTCCCTCGGCGTCCTTCTCGATGGAGTCACCATGGTCGACGAAGGTCCTTACCGGAATTTTGGCGACCAGCCCGGGGACACCGCCGACGTGGTCCATGTGGAAGTGCGTCACCAGCATGTAGTCGATGGCTGTGATGCCAGCTTCCTTGGCGGTGGCGGCGATGCGCTGGGCGTCGCGTTCTCCGAAACCGGGCCAACCGGCGTCGACGAGGATGCTCTCGCCGGCCGGGGTCAGGAAGAGGGTCGCCTGGCCGCCTTCGACATCGACGAACCAGACTTTTAGGTCGTCGGCGGCTAGCGCGGGGACAATGGACAGGACTGCGGTGGCGACCAAGGCGGCCACGGTGCGGGGAAGCGTCATCGATGGAATCGTATCATGGGAAACCTTCCGAGTTTGGAAGTATGATGGAGGCATCGCGATGATGATCGATCTCGACGGGCTCCCGGACCAAGTCGCGGCGGCTCTGGTCCAGACGGTCACGTGATCGGTTCATTGAGCCGTGCGGAAATATATGGCGACCGATGAATCGGAGAATTGTTTTGTTGACGCCAACGTACTCGTCTACGCGGCCATTGGCACGGACAGCAGGCATTCGGCTTCCAAGAATCTTCTTCAGGACGGTTACGGCCTGAGGCTTTGCGTTTCGGCCACGATGCTGGCTCATGGCGTGAATAAGATCTTCACGTACAACGGCTAGGACTTCAGGAATCTGGTGGGAATCGAGATTTTGGAACCTCCGACCGAGTAGCAGCGCTGAATCGCCGATTCGCAAATTCAAAGCCATTTTTGACGCAAGTTCCTTTCTGTGAATGGTTTGGCGTGGTCCGACCGTGGCAGCACTTGTACTTGAGGGCGGAACGCACGGGCAACGGGCGCCCCTTGGGACAACCTGGACTCCTTCCGGCTGGGCAACGGATGATTTCGCGGTTCAGGATAGGAAGTGCGGGCTATCCATGGGACGTGGTCATCGCCATTGACCTCGGCTCGCTGCAACAAGGCGACGTGTCGGTCTTTATGTCGCGTCCCGCAGGTTCCACCGGGGCTGGCTCGCTCGAACTCCACGAAGGGGCATTCGTCGTTGCAGGCATTCAGCAGAACGCCGACGGCGGCTACGACGCAAGGAGTTGGACCAACGGGGTGGAAAATGCGCAGAGCCACTTCACCAGTTCCACCCCAACAGCTTGGCACCAGTTGGAGATCGTGACTACCCTTGCGGGGACAACGCTCAAGTTCGATGGCAACACGGTTGCCACCAACAATGGCGGCACCAAGTTCGATCGGATCGAACTCAACTACTGGGCGGGGCCATCGGGCGTCGCCTATTTCGACGACTTTGAGGCGAATACCTCCGCAGCCGGTGCACCTGAGCCGGGGACCTGCGCGATGGTTGTCGCGGCCTTCGCTGCCGCGTGGGCGGGTCGTCGCGCTGGTCGGAATCAGCGGTTGTAGTGCGGGGCGAGTCGAGTGCGGGCCACGGGGTCCCGGGGTCCGCGCTATAGCCTAAGGTATTGCGGCAGGGAGTGGAGTTGGTCGACGTGGTCGGGGGCGGAATTGCCCGCGTAACCGATGAGGTGGAAGCCTCCGCGGCGGGCCTCGCTGAGTTGCTGGGTGCCCATGGGGCCGGTCTTGAGCGCGGTCCGGCGCGGGATGGAGAGTTGGGATAGGAGCCAGTCGGCGGTCTCGGTGGTGCTGGCGAAGGTGCCTGGGAAGACTTCGGAGTGCGTGATGAGCATCCGTTTGTTTCCGGCGACGGCGTCACGGGCGTACTTGAGGAACGTTTCCAGGTGGTCGGGCTCGAGTTTTGATTCGAGCGGACCGGGTTTGCCGCCAGCATAGCCGGTGTGGAGTCCGTCGATCAGGAGCACTCGATGGACTTGGCGGTAAGCGTCAGGGTCGTTCAGAATTTCGCGGATCGCCCCATGGCCGGCGCTCCAGGCAGTCAGCGTGAGGGGGCTGAAGGTGGTTTGGGTGGTCCGCTCAGCTTGGTTGAGGAGAGCGGCGAACACGGCGGGGTCCGTGAAGCGCTTGGCGTAGATGCGGGAGCCGGAACCGACCTGGATGGGGATGACGGCGGTGCTGTTCCTTGCCGCAGCGATTTCGGGGAGCCAGTCGCCGCCGTGGAAATGGACGAAAAGCGGAAGGGTCCGGCGCTTAGCCAGTTTGGCGGGGATGAAGAGGGTGCCGAGATCGAGTCTTTCGCGATGGCCGGGCAGGTCGGGCACCGGTTTGGGCAGACGCGGGTGGGGTCGCGTGTGCTCGACCATTGGGGATGGATTCTGAGATTGCTGAGCCGACGCCGTTATGGCTCCGGCCGCGCCGAGGAAGAATCTGCGCGTCATTTGACCTCGAACCAGACCGGCTTGTTGTCGCCGGTGCCGTTGTAGTTGACAGTAATCTCCTCGTCCTTGGCGATGGGCTCCAAGGCCACGAATTCGATTACATCGTTGTCCTCGTCGCGGAGGTATTCCGCGTTGGGAGAGTAGGAGTGGTTGTAGAGCGAGCCGAAACCGAGGGCGAGCGCGGCGTGATCGTCGTCGTCGCCCCATCGAAAGCAGTAGTTGTAGAGGGAGGTATTGCCGACATCGTGCCACTCGGAGGGGGGGAGGACGATGACGGGCGCCCTCTCGATGACTGCACCCGTGGGAATTCGCTTTGTCGCGAAGACGCCGCGGCCCTTACCCTCAACCTTGCCCAAGCGAAGCATCATGTTTTGAGATTCCAGTATCGCAGTAGAATTGGACGGTGACTGAAAATCGGTTGGTGGTGGATTTGGAATTCGCGCGCCGCCTTGAGCGGGCCGAGGGCTGCTCCAACAGGGCGTTTGCGGAGGCGCAAGCGATTGGGAATCCGACCGGGGGTGCCGCTTGGATCGAGGTCGGAGGAACGATGGCGATGCTTTGCGGTGCAGACTCGCCGATCACCCAGACGTTCGGGCTGGGGTTGTGGGATTCCGTGGGAGCGGCGGAATTTGACCGGCTGGAGGGGTTCTTCCTGGAACGGGGCGCACATGTTCACCACGAAATCAGCCCTCTGGCGGATAAGGAGCTATGGCCGCAGATTGCGGACCGGGGTTATGCGGCGATTGAGTTTACGAGCGTGATGTTCCAGGAGCTTGCGTTCCTGAACTCGACGCCCGAGGACGGTGACGTCCAGATCCGGGTAGCCACGGCTCAGGACCGGGAGGTCTATATCCGCACATCCCTGGCGGGGTGGAGCCACGTGCCAGGCATAGAGGAACTGGTTGGGCCAATGATGGATACGGCATTTTCGGCAAAGGGGGCCGTGCTCTTTCTAGCGGAGAAGGACGGTGTTGCAATTGCAACCGGAGCGCTCAATATCCACGGTGGCGTGGCACTGTTGGCGGGTGCGAGCACGATTCCCGAGGCTCGGCGGCAAGGTGCGCAGCGGGCACTGCTCTCGGCGCGGTTGAAATATGCGCGGGAGGCGGGATGCGACATCGCCGCGATCGGGGCGGAGCCGGGCAGCGCATCGCAGAGAAATGCCGAGCGGCAGGGATTTCGCATTGCCTACACGCGAACGAAATGGGAACTGCGGAAAAATTCCGGTATAATGGCGGGGCATGCCTGAACAAAACGCGCCACAACAGAGCTTCGAAAAACACGCCCAGTTGGTCCCGATGTACCACGGGGTTCTATTTCTGATTATTGTCGCGACCCTGATCGGGTCGCTGGTCAACCTTTCGCATTCGTTTGACGATCCGTCGCGCCATTACAATGCCGCGTTGCTGGTAACGGTGTCGTTGGCCTTGGTGCTGCTGTTCTGGTTCGCCCGGATCTTTGCCTTGAAGGCGCAGGACCGCGCGATCCGGGCCGAGGAGAATCTCCGCCATTTCGTCTTGACCGGAAAGCTGATTGATCCGAGGGTGACGATCCAGCAGGTGATCGCATTGCGGTTTGCGCCCGATGGCGAATTCCCCGCCTTGGCCGCCAAGGCCGCCGCCGAAGGGACCGCGCCGAAGGAAATCAAGCGGTCGATCAAGAATTGGCGCGCTGACACCTACCGGGTCTGATAGAGTCTTTTTCAAACATGAAACAAATTTTCTGCATTCTCGCAACCGCCGGGCTGATGTTCGCGGCGGCCTCCGGTACGAAGGAGGAAGCCGAAATCCTCTCGCTGATGAACATCTACAAGGACGCGATGATCCACAACAACGCGTCGGCTATGGACAAAATCCTGTCGCCGGACTTGGCGTATGTGCATTCCGCCGGGATGCTCGAAGGCAAGGCCGACGTGCTTAAGGGGCTATCGACGGGCAAGAACGTTGTGGAGCGGATCGACTACTCCGATACTTCCGTGCGCTTCTACGGAAACACGGCGCTGGTGCGTGGTCGTGTGGATTTGTGGCACAGCAAGACCAACATCGTGCACATGAACGTGCTGCACGTGTGGGTGAGGGGTGCCGATGGTTGGAAGATGGTTTCGCGGCAAGCCACCAAGCTCGCCGAATAGTTTGAACGTTTTTGCGCCACCCGCGTAATTGGAATCATGCGATTCAATACGCGGGTGGTTTCCGCCCTCGCCTTTTCCTGCATTCTTTCCGTAGCATTCTCCCAAAGAACCAATGCCCAGGACCTTCCCAACCGGCCGGGTCCGGAATTCGAGGTCGCGTCGGTAAAACCGGCGGGTCCGGTGGTTCCTGGGCAGGTGCAGATCGGCATCCACATCGACGGGGCGCAGTTTACGGCGTCCTACATGTCGATGAAGGACCTGATCCGTATGGCCTATCAAATCAAGGACTACCAGATTGCGGGGCCGGAATGGATGGCCGGGGAGAGGTTTACCCTGACGGCCAAGATTCCCGCCGGCAGCAACCAGAAAGATTTGCCGGCCATGATGCGGGCGCTTCTCGCCGAGAGGTTCCACGTGAAGATCCACACGGAAAAGCGCGATTTTCCGGTGTATGGGCTGGTGGCGCTGAAGGGCGGAGTGAAGCTCAAGGAATCGGCATTGGACCCGATCGAGGCCGAGGCGGTGGGCAAACCGGCAAACGTCAACGTGACGGCCGGGGGCAGCGCAAGCGGAACGATGGTGAATCTGGGCCGCGGGGCGTCATTCTCTATGTCGGGCGATAAGATTGAGGCCCGGAAGATGACTCTGGCGCAGATGTCCGAGCTGCTGGCGCGTTTTGTGGACCGGCCCGTGGTGGATATGACGGAGACGGCGGGGACCTTCGATCTCATCCTGGCGCTGACGCCGGAGGATTTTCGGGCGATGCAGATCCGCGCGGCGATTGTGGCAGGGGTCCAGTTGCCTCCGCAGGTAATGGCGATGGCGGACAGCGCATCGGGTGATTCGCTGCATTCGGGTTTGGCGGCCGGCGGACTGAAACTGGAGCCCAAGAAGGCACCGCTGGATTTCTTCGTAGTGGATAGCGCGGACAAGACGCCTTCGGCAAATTGAACCGATTACTGCAAGGAGTTTTGGGTCAGCTTGACGGCACAACTGCTGGTGTTCGTGGTGCCAGCGGCCAGTCCCGTGTGCTTGTTGCAGGTCTGGGCGGTCCGGGTCATGAAATAGATGTTGGTTTCGCTCTGATCGCCCCGGAGCGAGTTGGTTACGTTGTCGACAACGATTCCGAGGGTACCGCCAGCCTCGGATACGATGTTGGATGCGCCGCCGGACGGGAATCCCGAGGTGATATCGAACTGGCGGACACAGCCACCGGTGACCGTTGCGCTGCATTTGTTCGTGACACTGGTGTAGAGTTCGTCGCGGTTGAGCGACTGGTTGAAGACTTCGGTCACAGATCCACAGGCACCAGCGGACGAGGTGGCCATCGGCTGGGGTCCGAAGGCCGCAGTCCCGGCATTCATGGTTGTTCCGGTGAACGAGATCGCGTAGAGCTGGGGGATGGCGGCAGAGGGTCCGTTGCCGCACACGTACAGCAATCCAGTGCCGGGATTGCTGTAGTAGGCGTTGGAAAATGCACCGCTGTAAAGGGGATTCGCTCCGGAGGTGCCGATGTATGCCACCACGGAGGTCGACAGGGTGGTGTCAGTCTGGACCACGGATGGATTCTTCGTCACGGGCGAGTTGGACGAGATGACGAAAACCTTGCCGTTGGTGGAGTCGACGATCGGAGCATCGACAACAGCAACGCCGCCTGCGACATCCAGGGAACGCGCTCCGGCGCAGGGGGGAGAACCGGTGGCACAAGTTCCGGCTGAGGAGCTGGAAGTTCGCACGTAGTAGAGAAATCCCGAGGAATCGGCCACGAAGAGATTTTTGGAGACGGAGTCGTAGACCGGGGCCGTCATCGTGTAGCTGGCGTTCAAGGCCACGCTCCAGACGATGGCAGGCTGGCCACCTCCGAACACGGGTTTTACGGCATAGACCTTCCCGGCATCGTCGCTGACGTACGCGATGTCGTTCATGTAATCCATGAACGGTGCGGAAAGCGTCGCCTTGGCTGCCGTGGTGTAGGTCA
>CAITMP010000222.1 GCA_903893525.1 uncultured Acidobacteriia bacterium
GCTCTGCAGCCGTCTGGACGAGCTGCATGCTCTTTTTCCAAATGGCGTTGCTGGGGGGCTATGGCTATGCCCACTGGCTCAATGGACGGAAGGGCAGCAGCCAGACCGCAGTCCACTTGGGCCTGCTCGCCTTCAGTCTTCTGATTCTGCCGATTCTCCCGTCCCCTTGGTGGAAGCCCGCGCCAGGTGCTGACCCCCTGCTCCGCATCTTTGGTCTCCTGACGGCCACCGTCGGACTGCCTTATTTCCTGCTCTCGTCCACCAGTCCGCTGCTGCAAAGCTGGTACTCCCGCGCCAACGGCGGCGTGATGCCCTACCGTTTCTTCGCGCTTTCGAATTTCGGGTCGATGGTGGGCCTTTTGGCGTATCCCGTCCTCGTGGAACCCTACCTGACTGCAGGGCAGCAGGCGTGGATGTGGTCCATCGCCTACGGACTGTTCGTCGTCGTGTGCGGTACCGTGGCATTCCGTTCGCGGACGGGGCACGCCGAGGAAGCCACCGCCGCAGTGCCCGCTGGACCGGCCCCGACGTGGGGTGACCGCGCGCTGTGGATCGCGCTTGCCGCTTGCGCGTCCGCCCTGTTGCTGGCGGTGACGAACCACCTCACGCAGAACGTTGCTGCTATCCCATTTCTTTGGGTGGTACCGCTCAGCTTGTATTTGGTCAGCTTCATCCTGTGTTTTGACAGCGACCGTTGGTACCACCGGTGGATCTTCGCGCGCCTCGGTGCGGTGGCCCTGCCCGGCCTAGCTCTGGCGACCTCGGACGAAGGCGGCATTTCGGACCTGAAAATGGCCGTTGGTTTCTTCTCCGTCGCCATCTTCATCCTGTTCATGGTCTGTCATGGCGAGCTCGCCAAGCGCCGTCCCGCACCGGCCTATCTGACCTCGTTCTACCTGATGGTGTCGGTCGGCGGTGCCATCGGCGGGCTGCTGATCGGTTTCGCGGCCCCGTACCTGTTTAACGCTCTCTACGATTTGTCGGTGGTGATCTCGCTGACCGGATTTGTATTCCTGTACCTGCTCTGGCGCGACCGCTCGAAGGAAAAGGACAGCGACCTGGTGGAGTCGGACTTCCTGAAAGAGCCCTATGACAAACCCGTGATTCTGGTCTTAGTGGCACTGCTATTCGGGTTTGTGGCTTGGAGGCTGGTGGATGGCAATTACCTCGGCCACGGTCTGAAGTTCCTGTCCGGTACGAACGACACGACGATCCTGCTTTCGCTGACGGGAGCCTTGGCGCTGTATCTGCTTTGGCGGAGTCGCGGGTCCATGGAGTCCAGCTGGGTGATGCTGGCGATCGCTGCCGGCCTCGCTGTCGGGATCACCGGATTTATGATCCGGGATACTTGGAAGTCGTTGCGCAACTCCCGTGTGCTGGTGAGAAATTTCTACGGCGCGTTGGTGGTTTATGACCAGGATACCGACGGCGACATGGGCCCCGTACGGATTTTGCGGCACGGCACCATCGACCACGGCGAACAGTTCCTGTGGCCCCAGTTCCGGCGGTTCCACACGACGTATTACTCCCGCAGGTCCGGCATCGGCATGGCGCTGGAACTTCTGGACAACACAGGCCCGCTCAACGTCGGGGTGATCGGACTTGGTTCCGGCAGCTTGGCCGCCTATGGCCGTCCGGTGGACAACTACACGCTCTACGACATCAATCCTTTGGTGAAGAAGATCGCGGAGACGGAATTCACCTATGTGCGCGATTGCATGGCTCCGCACCAAATCGAGATGGGCGACGCCCGCTTGGTTTTGGAAAACGAGCCGAACAAGAAGTTCGATTTGCTGGCTGTGGATGCGTTCTCCGGCGACGCGATTCCGGTCCACCTGCTGACGCGCGAGGCGTACAAGCTCTATTGGCGGCACCTGAAGCCGGATGGCGTGCTCGCGGTCCATGTGTCGAACCGCTATCTGACGCTGGCACCGGTGGTCGACATGGGCGCGAAGGAGAGCGGCAAGCGCGCCCGTATGGTCAGTTTCGAGGCTGACGACCGTCATGGCACAGAGGAAACCGACTCCGACTGGGTGCTGGTAACTTCGCGACCGGGCTTTTTCGACAACCCGGAGCTGAAGTCCGCCGAGGACATCAAGCCGATTCCCGGGCTGCGTATGTGGACCGACGACTACAGCAACCTCTACCGCATTTTGCGGTAGAGGTTGAGGCTGTGCGGAAATGATCGGCGCCGGCAATCTGGGCGGCAAGCAAGAGCGCGCAAGCGGATCCGGCAATTTTCATGGGTCTAGCGCCTCCGGGGTATGCTCATCACGGCATCGGTCTGCAGCAGGGACTCCATCATGCCCACCATTTCCAACTCCATATCGGTGCAGAACTTCAGAGAGGACTCGACCGTCTTCCGTCGATCCAGCAGTGTTTTGATGGATTCCGCGTCGGACCGCGAAATGAAGGAGCTAATGGCCATGGTGGCCGACGCGCCGCCAACGGAGCGCTTGCGGGCGGCCAGAATGTCGTCCACCGGTTTCCACAGAGCATTGGCCGGCAGCGAGTTGAGAGCCTCGTAATATTGGTCGATGGCGGACCTGGGTCGTGAGGCTGCAGTGCCAGGCGCGGCGGGCTTTGATGAGCCCGAGGCCTTGCGCGCCCGGTCCCAGAGCGCTTTTCCCACAAGGTAGAATTCGCCGAACGGGACAGCGACAATTGCCAAAGTCTTGTGGTGCTCGAACTCCTTGGCCTCCAGCTTGAGCGCGAGAATGATTTCGGCCCGGATATGGTCCAAGTCACGGCGCAGGGAAGCGATTTCGGCAACCAAGGCTTCAACGGATTCCTGGAGTTCGATTACTGCCCGAAGTTGGTCGTTGAGGGCGAGGCTGCAGATGGCAATGTCGCGGGCAAGCAGGGTTGAAACGATGGGTTCGGGCGATTTGGCCAGGATCTTCGTCAGACCCTGTCTTGCGACCAAAAAGTCGTTGCGCACGTCGGACGGATGGCGGTTCGGCAGCGCAGCTTGGTCGAGAATCGACAGGACAACGTCAATTTCATTCCTTCTTAGGGGAGAAAGAATGCTTTTCAGAGTGCCGGCGAGGCCCAGGGAGGCTGATTGTGTGCGGCGCGTGACAAGGAGGGCGTCCGCTAGTGCCGGAGCGCCATGGTATGCGTCGGTTGCGAGGAACCGGGCAACGGCGGTTGAAAGTACACCCATGATCCGTTTTCGTCAGAGTAGCATTGCCGAATGCACGTGGCCGGATCCACGCTGTAACGAATTCAGAACCTGTGACACAATGCACATGTGCGGACCATCCAAATAATCATGATTGCGGGCCTGATTGCGGCCTCCAGTTCCCAAGCCGGCATCATTCCCGGTGCCAGCGTGTATGTGGCGGTGAACAACAACTACCCATTCTCTGCGGACAACACCAACTCCGTGTTTACCAGCGTGCCGGGCACTTCGGTTAGCCTGGACCTGAATATCGGCAGCGATGCGGTGTCCCATGGAACCGCGAGCATGGGCGTTCTCCACATGACGGAGTCGGCCCATGCCCATTCGGATGGCACTACGACGCAGCAATCCACCACGTTGGTCGTAACGGAATGGCAGGACATTCTGACGTTTGTGCCCAGCGACTTGACCTCGGATTTCCGCTTCCGCACCGGTTTTTGGATCCACGGCACAGCGAGTACAACCGCCGGAATGTACAATCTTTCGACGACGAATTTCCGCTGGCAGGTGGACGCATTCGATGACAGCACCCTCAACCACGTGACCTACCAGGGCCAGCGGGTGACTCGCTCCAACGGCTTCAACGAGGGCACGGACTATTACGACACCTCCGATCCGCGCGGTACCTATGTGTCTTTTGATCTCCCGGTCTATAACTACGGCGGCACCTACAGGACGAACATGGCCGTGACATTCGGCGCTGGCGCTTCGGCTAGCACCACGTTTCCTGGTGTCGTGGACGATGCGTATTCATTCCTCGACCTTGGGGACACAGTTTTGTGGGGCGGCATCGAGGTGCTGGACAGCAACAACAACCCGGTCGCGGGTACGCTTAGCAGCGCTACCGGTTTCGACTGGAGTGTGGAGCAGACGGAAGCCCCCGAGCCCGGAACGTGGATGATCGCGGGCTTGGGTCTTGCGGCGTTGGGAATCCTAAAGCGCCGATAAAGTCCGGCGAAGTTGCCCGTACCTGCCGGTACACTTGTCGGTGGTGCGCAACTCGAAGGCCATTCCAATTGAGACGCGGATCAGCCGCCTGCTGCCATATCTGGCGGCGGTGATCATCCTCGCCTACCACGCGTTCTTCACGTGGCGCGGGTTGGCGATGTATTTCGACAACGACGACATGATGAACCTCTACGAGGCCTGGCGCAGGCCTTGGCCGGAGGTTTTGCAAGCGTTGGCGATGTTCTGGAGCGATTTCTACCGCCCAGCGGGGGCGCTGTTCTATAGGACCGTCTTCGCCGCGGCGGGTTTCGATCCGCTGCCGTTCCGAATCGCCTGCATGGTGGTCACCACCGCGAATCTGGGTTTATTTTGTTGGCTGGCGCGAATGGTGTTGCCCACGGGCCGGGCGGTGGCTGTTGCAGCGCTGCTTTTCGCCTTCCACAGCCGCGTGATGGAAATCTGGTTCCGGACCGCCACCATCTACGACATCCTTTGCTTCTCGTTCTTCTACCTCGCGGTGTGCGTTTACGTCCGGGCCCGCCGGGGGGGACGCACGCCGAGTGCATTGGAGGCGGCCGGAATTGTTGTATGTGCTGTCCTGGCCTTGGATTCCAAGGAGGTGGCGGTGGCGCTGCCCGTGGTCCTGGCTGCGTGGGAGTTGCTGTTTGCCAAGTTTGACTGGCGCCGGTGGTGGTTGATCGGCGTGCTCGCCATGATGAATGTGCCGTTCATCCTGGGCAAGCAATCTTTGAAGGCCGAGTACAAGCCGGAGTATTCGTGGGCAAGATTTTCGGGCAACTGGGGAGGGTATTGGAATCATCTGCTCCTGGGGCCGGAAACGGGTGGCAATCCAATGCTCGCCGTGGGAATTCTGGTGGGGTTGCTGGCAGTGGGACTTGGCTTGCGTTCAGCCCCGCTGGTGTGGAGTTGGGTTGTCCTGTTCAGCACGGTATTGCCGGTCATTTTCGTGGACCAGCGCGGTGCCTACGTCTTGTACCTTGCAATGCCGGGGCTGGCAATCTACGCCGCGACTTTCATCGAGATGCTGCAGGATCGGATCCTGGTCTTCCGTCCCGCTTGGCGGCAGCAACTGGCGTGTGTTGTCTTTGTACTGCTTGGCTGGCGTTATGGGAAGGCCATGCTGCACGACCAGAGGATCGACAAGGTCAAGAATTGGCTGAACGAATCGCCGGGGCAGGTGCGCACACTCGCGGCTTCCTTGCGCAGTCTGCAGCCGAAAATGAAATCCGGTGCGCGGGTGTTGATTCTCGAGGACCCTTTCCCGGCCACCGAATGGACGCCCACGTTCGTCGCCGGTCTCTTGTACAACGACTCCACGATCTGGGTGGACCGCCCCAAGAAGATGCCCGCCGCGCCACCGAATTGGCTGAAATACGATGTGGTGATCACTTGGCAGGATGGGAAATACCGGCAGTTGAAGCCGTAATCCGGGTCAGCACGACTTGGCGGGCGACTTGGAACCCGAGACTCTCGTAAAGACCGATTGCGTGGGTGTTGGAAGCGACGACGTGCAGCCACGAGACCACGCCCTCGGCGCGGTGCTTGCGGACCAAGCGGGAGACCACGCGGGCTGCCAGCCCTTGGCCGCGGTGGTCGGGATGCGTGCAAACGCCGCTGATTTCGGAGTAGCCCTCCAACATGAGGCGTTCGCCGCCCATCGAGACCAGCTGGCCGCCGGATCGAAGGCCGAAATATTCACCCATCTCACAAGTGCGTGGACGGAAGAATCCGGGAAACGCGATGTCTGTCAGTGCGACCATTTCGGCGGGATCGGATAGCGGGACCACGGCATGGTCCGGGGGCGGAATGGGCGTATCCACCGGGAGAACCATTTGGAGAGTTGGGAGGGTGGCGTCGTATGCCAGGCCTTCCGCAGCTGGCAGGTTGTCACCGAAGATCCAGACGGATTCGCCGGGTTCCATCAAGGAGTGGAGGTCCCGGAGTGAGGTCTCGTCAGCTGAGGCGAGTGCCGCGAAAGGTGCTACGGCCCGGAGGTAGCGCCAAGCGTTGCCGTGGATCTGGGCAAAGTGGCGGTGGCGGGTGCGGAGAGCGTGCCACGGGGGATTGTGGAAAATGGCTTCGGGAAGTTCCGGCATCGGTGCTACTTCGGACCGCACTGGTTGGGGTTGGTTGTGTTCGCGGCCAGTTCGATACCGGGTGCGGCGGCAACGCAGTGGCCGGAGATTCCATAGCCGGAAATCTCGTTGCCGGTGACAATGTTGGCTGTGGCGGCGGCGGGACGGCCGCCGTTTGACGCGATGTAGACCCCACTGCGGAGCAGGTCCGGCTGGTCGAGGGCGTAGTTGCAGCGTGCGGGTGTCGGCGTGGAGCCGCAATGCGCGCGGTTGAGGTCCAGCAGACGGTTATTTTGGATTCGGTTGTTGCTGCCGACGAGGAACACACCGCCATACGCGAATCCTTCCAGCCTGTTGCCCGTAACAATAACACCGGTTGGCTCCATGCCTGGATCGTTGTTCCCGAAGACAATTCCATAGTGGGAGGCTGGGTAGGCTTCCAGTGGCTTGCGGTTGACGCAGGAGTTGTCGCGGACTTGGCCGTCGTGGAAACCGTCGAGATCGATGCATTGTCCGTTCACGTCGGTGAAGTGGTTGCGGGCGTAGGTTGAGTGGTCCACATTTCCGGCCGTGTCGAGGGCGACGGCGACGCCGTGGCTTTCCACATCGACAATTTCGACGGGAAAGCCGAGCTCCGAGCCTTGGTTGTCCTCGACCCGAACCCGGGTGCCGTGGCCGACCTGGATGGCGTCGCGGCCCACTGTCGTGATGCTGTTGGCGTGGATCCAGCCGTCGGACTGGCGGGGGGAGCGGGCGTAGGAGTGGGTCCAGATGCCGTTGCCGGTTATGCGCTCGATGACGCAGCGTACGATTTCGAAGGTGGCCACTCCCTCCTCGATCAGAATTCCTCCGGTGGTGTTGTTCCGGCCAGCCTGGTTGAGGGTGCCGGAATCGGAGATCCGGAGTGCGTCGAGGGTGACGTTGGCCGAGGCCGAAACCAGGACGGCGAAGGCCCGGATGGCGCTGAGGCGGACGTTGCGGACGATGATCCGGCGTGTGTTGCGGATCAGGATCCCGTTGTCGGGGTAAAAATCGGCAAAGGCCGCTTCCTTGAGCGGCAGGTACCAGGGAGATTTCAGCTCGGTGCGGTTGCCCCGGATTTCGAAACCGGAAAGGGTGACTTCAGAGGCACCGTCGACTTTGATGGCGGCGGAACCTTGGAAGCCGGGGTTCATGACTAGGATGCTCCCCGTAGCGGCACCGCGCAATTTGAGCCCGCGCGCGCCTTTCGGGATAACCAGTGGACGGTCGATTCTGGTTTCGCCTGGGGGAAGAATGATGTCGCCTTTCGCCCGGTCCAACGCGGCTTGGATGTTCGCGACGAGGAAGGCGGCGGCTAGAAGCATCTCCTTGGAGGGTAACCCATGGGAGGGTAACCCAGGGAGGGTAATCGGTCTGGTGGGGCGCAATAAGATGGAAGTCATGGATCCATTTCGACTTGACGGGCAGCTTGCCCTGATCACCGGTGCCAGCCGCGGCATCGGACGCGGTGTTGCATTGGCGATGGCCGAGGCTGGTGCCGACGTGATTCTGGCGGCGCGGGCGTCGGCGGACTTGGACGAGGCGGCCGAGCAGGTTCGCAAGACCGGGCGGACAGTGCACACGGCGAATGTCGATTTGGGCGACAGTCCAGCGATCGGGACGTGGTTCGATGCGCTGGTGGAGCGCGTTGGACGGCCCGGCATTCTGGTCAATGCGGCGGGGATCACGCGGCGGGCGCCGGCTGAATCGCTGGCTCTGCAGGATTGGAACGATGTGATCGGGGTGAATTTGACCGCCAGTTTTCTGATCGCGCAGGCGTTTGCGAAACACTTGATCGCGGCTGGGGAGCAGGGTCGGATCATCAACATCGCATCGTTGATGACGGCTGCGGCACGCAAGACGACGACGGCTTACACGGCATCCAAAGGCGGCGTCGGACAGTTGACCAAGGCCTTGGCCGTGGATTGGGCCGACAAAGGGATTCTGGTGAACGCAATTGCGCCTGGATTTATCGCCACGTCCATGACGCAGCCGCTGAAGGACAACGCGGAGTTCGATGCGTGGATTCTGAAGCGGACACCGCTGGGGCGTTGGGGGAATCCAGAGGATATCGCGTTGCCGGCGGTATTCCTGGCATCCCCGGCGGCGAAGTTTGTTACCGGGCAGGTGATTTACGTGGATGGCGGGTTTATGGCGACGTTCTAGGTGAGAAAAATCGGTTCGCGGCGCACTGTATTGTCAGGTGCGCCTGAATTTTCTCCTGCTTGCGGCGGCGATGACCGCCCAGGCCCAACCATCGTCGTTGGCCACAACCGACGATGGACGGCAGCTCTATTTCGCGTCCGATTCCAAGATCTTCCGGATCACCGAATCGGGTCTTGAACTCTTCGCGGCCCTACCGGCTGATTTGCCGGGCTACCATGACCCCAATATCCAGCCCCGCGTCTACCTGCCGATGGTGACCGGGGACGGCGCGGTTGTCGGATTCACCAGCGACGCCTATTGTCCGCCGTTCGGTGCCTGCCTTGCCGGTGCCTACACGACGGGGCAGCTGAAGGGGCGGATGGCGGGCTCCCCGGGCCAGGGCACGCTTTCGCTGAGCCGAAACGGAAAGTGGGCTGTGCTGACGGCGCGGGACTACGGATCCATCTATCCCTGGCCCAACTCCCAGCTGATCGACTTGGAAAATGGCACGGCTATTTGGATTCCCTTTCCGGTCTATCCGCCAGTGGCGGTTGCGGCGGACGGGGCAATCGCTCAGCCCAACCACTACGGCGGTGCAGTGTGGAAGCCCAATCAGTACATCGCTCTGCCGCTGGCACCACAGGGCCCCGGCGGACCGGTGGGGATCAGTGACAATTCGCGCGTTGTGGTGGCGTTTGACTGGTGGGAAACGGGCTCCCAGCACTTCCTGGCGATCGAACTCAAGACCGGTGCCAAGACAACATTGGACTGGCCGACAGACCCCAGGATTTTCGTTTCCTTCCATGGCATCTCAAACGACGGGACCTGGGTACTCAGCAGCCGATCGGACAAGCCTGGCACGGCTCGGATACACAATTCGGGCACGGCGGAGTTCGAGGAGATTCGAATGCCTGAGGATGAGGCGATCCGGGAGGGGGTGTTGTCGGGCTATGGAAACCGGGCATTTTTCGTGACCGCAAGTCGCCGTATTGTGGTGGTGGAGTTGGCCGGGGGGCGGCCTACGGATGTTCGGATCCTGTGCGAGTGCGGAGCCCTGAAGGCCGCCCTAGCCGATCAGTGAGTACCGGCCGATGTCGGGCGGGCACGCGAGGAGTTCCGGGACACGTGCCACAAGGGCTTGCAGGTGCGGGGTGGCGAGATGGGCGTCGAGAGCCGCATCGCTGGTCCATTCCTCCACGAAGCAGAAGCGGGTTGGGTCGGCGTTGTTCTGGTGCAACTCGTACTTGATGCAACCATCCTCCATGCGGGTGGGGGCCATTAGCCCTTCCAGCGCGGCTTGCGTTTCCGCTACGGTTTCCGGTTTCGATGTTAGATGGGCGACCACGATTAGAGACATCTTCAGTACCTTTCTGGATCACTATACCTTAGATCACTGTGACGGGGGTGAACTTTGAACGTCGCAGTCGGCCACTCGCACGTGCCTCGATGTCCACGTCGGGATGCTCGGTGCGGACTTCGGAACAGGTGCCGCACCCGGCAACGCTCCCCTTTTTCGATAGCCAAAGCGTCTTCCGCATGCGCAACCATGGCGTCTCCATGGTCAAAAGCGTTTCGCGGAGTGTGGAGCGTTGACAAGCCTCACGGGCTGGACTGCTGGATCTTACCGCGGCGAGTTTGGCAGCGGTGCGACCACCACTTCGCCAAGTTTGGCCTTGCCACCGAAGACTTCAGAGATTGCCGTCTGGCGGTAGCGGAAGATCCCCAAGAGCTGCGCCTTGACCATCACGGCGTGGGCGATGGTTCCAAGTGGGCCCAAAGGCAGCCGGTAATCGACTTGGTCGTGGATCAGGACGCCCTGTGGAGTCTGCTCGAAGGTGTGGGTGTGGTGCCAGAGGGTGTATGGGCCACGGATTTGTTGGTCGATGAACATGGCGGGCGGCTGGTAGTCGGCAATGCGGGTGCGCCATTTCAGCGGGACGCCCATCCAGCGAATGAGGTAATCAATCAGTTCACCCTTGCGCATGACGAGCTTTTCAGGGTCAAGGATTTTGAAGTTGAGCCACGGAGGCGTGATGCGCTCCAGGTTGCGGGGGTCCTCGAAAAAGCGGAAGACGTCGGCGAGGGGCGCGTCGACGGTCATGGAGCATTGGAGCCGGTAGGTCATCTCATTCCATCGGATGCCCGGCCAGGTGGTCGGGACGTATTTATGGCTCCGGTTGCCGGGGTACGTGTCGGCGGCTCAGGGGTCTAGGCGGACGTAGAGCCGCTTGTTGATACGGCCCTTGTTTTCCGTCCTGTAAATCGAGAATCGTCCCAACCCGCCTGTGGAATGCACATGGGTTCCGCCGCATGCCTGGGAGTCAAAACCTTCGATCGAAACCACCCGAACCTGCCCGTCGACCACGGGCGGCTTCACCTCCAAGGTGCGGAGCAGGTCCGGGCGGCGGGCAAACTCCTGCTCGGGCATGCGCTTGGAGGAGATCGGGCGGTTCTCCGCAACCACTTCGTTGACCTTGTGTTCCAATTCCGCGCAGATTGAGCCGGAGAAGCCTTCCCAGCAAAAATCGATGCGGGAATATTCGACCCCAATTTGGGCTCCGGTGATCCACGCGCCATGGTCGCGGAGGGCGATGGTGTTCAAAATGTGCAGCACGGTATGGTATCGGGCCAGGACCGCGCGGCGGGCACCGTCAATAGCAAGCCGTGCGGTGCGTCCCAGCCAAGACGGGTCGGGGGCTGGTTCCGACGTGTGCCAAATCACATGGTCGGGGTCGACGGCAACACCAACAATCTTCACGCAACCGGCACCCTCAACAACGGACGCGGTGCCACGACCCGGGGTCGAGGAGCCCTTGTTCACGTTCGCCGCCTTCTTCAGAAAGAACGAGGCGGGGGGTGTCTTGGTCACGAAGGTGAACGACTTGTCACCAAAGACCGTGATCACCACGGGGATCGGCATCCCCTTCTCGAGGTTCTGGGTCTGGGCGTTGAACTCTTTGCAGAACGCCATGATGTTGACACCGCGCTGACCCAGCGCCGGCCCGATGGGCGGCGAGGGGTTGGCAGAGCCAGCCGCAACCTGCAGCTTGATGTACCCGTCAATCTTCTTTGCCATCTTTACTCCCTCGATCCCGGCCTACCGGCCCCGGATCTCTTGAGGTGCGAGGTGCGGCCGCCCCAGGCCTTCGGGGCAAAACCTCCCTCACGCTTGCATCGCCGCAGCACCTGCCACGGCAACGCCACTGCCCAGGTCAGACCTTTTCGACCTGGGAAAACTCCAGTTCAACCGGGGTCGCACGACCAAAGATCGACACCGCCACCTTGAGGCGGCTGCGCTCTTCGTCGACTTCCTCGACAAACCCATTGAACGAGGTGAAGGGACCATCGGCCACCCGCACCTGTTCGCCAATCTCGAACGAGATGGTCGCCTTGGGCCGCTCGATACCCTCCTGCACCTGGTGCAGGATGCGCGCGGCCTCAGCCTCGGTGATCGGCGTCGGCTTGCCGGCCGGCCCGAGGAAACCCGTCAC
>CAITMP010000223.1 GCA_903893525.1 uncultured Acidobacteriia bacterium
ATTGGGTGGGAGGAAAAAGAGGAGGGGAGATGTTTTACGTCGGGGTGGATTTGGGACAGAAGCGGGACCATACGGCGATTGTGGTGGTTGAAAAGCTGGAGGTGCACAGGCCCTGGAATTCGGTGGAATTTCTGGGTCTGCGGGTGCGGCTAGCGGAGCGGATGATGCTGGGGACGCCGTACACGGCGGTGGTGGAGCGGGTCCGGCGGATCGTGAGGAGCCAGGAGTTGGACGGGAACTGCATTTTGGCGGTGGACGCGACGGGTGTGGGCACTCCGGTGGTGGACCTGATGCGGCGGGCCGGGATGGGGTGCGAGATCTCGGCGATTTCGATTACGGGGTCGGGGAAGCCTGTGCTCTCGGGCAATGTCTGGAACGTTCCGAAGGTGGATCTATGGGGCGCGCTGGCGGTGGTGCTGGAGCGGGACGAGATCAAGTTTGCGCATGACCTGCCGACGATTGGAGCTCTGACGAAGGAGCTGGAGGAGCTGCAGTTGGCGACGGGATCGGCGCGGGCGGGACAGAAGGACGATTTGGCCATGGCGTTGGCGCTGGCTGTTTGGAAGGCGAGCCGACACGGGTTCGGGATCACTGGCGGCGGTCAAAGTGTAGCCCACTACGACCCGGTGCTGAAATTCCATTGCCGAATGGGGTAGGGCCGGATGGGGCCGACCCTACTACATCCAGCGCTTGATGAAGTTGGTGTCGAAGGTCCCGGCCACAAAATCGGGCTCGTTGAGAATCCGTTTGTGCAGCGGAATCGAGGTGTGGATGCCCTCCACGACGAACAGGTCCAGAGCGCGCTTCATGCGCTGGATGGCCTCGTCGCGGTCGCGACCGTGGGCGATGAGCTTGGCCACGAGGGAATCGTAGTAGGGCGGAATCACGCCGTCCTGGTAGGCATGGGTGTCCACGCGGATGCCGATGCCGCCAGGCAGGTTGAAACCGGTGATCCGACCCGGGGAGGGGGCGAAGGTAACCGGGTGCTCTGCATTGATGCGGCACTCGATGGCATGGCCGAAACGGGTGACGGGACCGCCGAGGATGTCGGGCAAGGTCTCACCTGCGGCGATGCGGATCTGGGCCTTGACCAAGTCGACTCCGGTGACAGCCTCGGTCACGGGGTGCTCCACTTGGATGCGGGCGTTGACCTCGATGAAATAGAGGTCGCCCTTTTCGTCCATCAGGAATTCGACCGTGCCGGCGTTGGAATAGCCGATGGCCTTGATGGCTTCCTTCAATTTGGCAGTCACGCGGTCCCGAACCTCGGAACGGAGGGCCGGGGATGGCGACTCCTCCAGCAATTTTTGGTGGCGGCGCTGGATGCTGCACTCGCGTTCGCCCAGAATTTCCACGTTGCCGTGCTCGTCGGCCAGCAACTGGAATTCGATGTGGCGGGGGGCGGAGATGAACTTTTCGATGTAAACGTCGGCGCTGGAGAAGGAAGCACCGGCCTCCTGCTTGGCTTGGTCGTAGAGGGCTGGAAGTTCGGCAGAGGAGTGGACGACGCGCATGCCGCGACCGCCGCCGCCGGCCGAAGCCTTGATGATGACCGGGTAGCCGATCTTTTCAGCGGTTTCGAGGGCTTCCTCGACAGAGGTTAGCGCGCCTTCGGAACCGGGCAGAATCGGCACGCCGTACTGCTTCATGATGGCGCGGGCGCGTTCCTTGATCCCCATGGACGCGATGACATCGGGCCGGGGGCCGATGAACTTGATACCGGAATCGCGGCAGACCTCGGCAAATCCAGCGTTTTCACTGAGAAAGCCGTAGCCGGGGTGGATCGCGTCGACGTTCGTGATTTCCGCCGCGCTGATGATCGCCGGAATGTGCAGGTAGCTCTTGGCGCTCTTGGCAGGGCCAATGCAGACTGCTTGGTCGGCAAAGCGGACGGGAAGACTGTGGCGGTCGGCCTCGGAGTAGACTGCGACCGTGGGGATTCCCAGATCCTTGCAAGCGCAGATGACGCGAAGGGCAATTTCGCCGCGGTTGGCGACGAGGACCTTCCTAAACGGGCCGGATGGCAAAGAGAGATTCTCCGTATTCAACAGGCTGGCCATTTTGGACAAGCTTGGCTTCGATGACTCCGGCGACATCGGCCTCGATCTCGTTCATGAGCTTCATGGACTCAATGATGCAGAGGACTTTGCCGACGGTGACGTGTTCGCCGATGGCAACGAAAGGAGCGGCACCCGGCGAGGCGCATTCGTAGAAAGTTCCCACGATCGGGGATTTGACATGGATCACGGTCGGCTCGGGCTTGGGCGCGGCCGACTCGGTGCGTGCGGCCACAACCGGTGCGGCTGCAACAGGAACCGGTGCGAGGGCTGCAGCCATGGCTGGCGCGTAGACGGTGGTGTCGCCGGCAAAGGAGCGACGGATCCGGACCCGGTTTTCTCCGCGTTGCACTTCCAACTCGGCAACCGCCGTCTCGGCGACGAGGTCGATCAACTCCCGTATTTCATCAAGTGTCATATTGCTTTTGTGGTACCGCGATTTCCGCTGGAAGCCGGTGGCCAGTAGCCAGGCCGGAACCCGCAAACCCATAGGTTAACAGGCGGTTTCATTCGGAGGGCGGCACCCTCTTATAGATGGCGGCGATTGGGGTGGCGGCTGTCAATGTTCTGTTGTTATCCTGAAGGTTTCGACCATCCGAATCCGTTCCGAGGAATCCCAAATTGGCATTAGTAGAAGGCTGCAAGCACGAGACCGAAGTCACAATCCCGGCCAGTGCAATCGAGCAAGAGACCGGCAAAGTCGCCGAGCAGTTCCAAAAGCGCGTCCAGCTGAAAGGCTTCCGGGCGGGCAAGGTACCGTTGTCGCTGGTCCGCAAGACCTACGCGGCCGATATCCGCCAGAAGGTGATCGAGAACTTGGTTCCGGTCCACTTCGACCTGAAGGTGAAAGAGGAAAACCTGCGCGTGGTTGGCCAGCCCAACATCACCGATGTCCACTGGCACGATGGCGAGTCGGTCCACTTCAAGGCTGATTTCGAGGTATTCCCTGATTTCGAACTGGACAACTATGTCGGCGTCGAAATCCCGTACACCGAACCCGTGGTGACCGACGAGGACGTGGACAAGCGCGTGGCCGAAATCCGCGACCAAAAGGCTACCTACGTCAACGAGGACCCGCGCCCGATTGCCGATGGAGACTACGCGGTGGTGAGCTTGGAATCCATCGAGGGTGCCGACGAGCCAATCCGGTCCGACGAAGTGCAAGTGCTGATCGGCGGGGCTGAGACAATGCCCGGCTTCACCGAAAATCTGACCGGCGCGGAAGTGGGCGACGAGAAGGAATTCGACGTCACCTATCCGGAGGACTACGGGCGCGAAGCGCTGGCGGGGAAAACTGTCAAGTTCCATGTAACCGTGAAGGGCCTGCGGCGCAAGGAACTGCCGGAGCTGAACGACGAGTTCGCGCAGGATCTGGGCGATTTCCGTACGGTGGACGAGCTCAAGGCCGCTGTGCGGAAGTCGATCTTCAGCCAACGCCAGACCGATTCCGAGCGGGAAGCCAAGGATCGCGTCGTGGAGAAGCTGGTGGAGGCCAACGAGTTCCCGGTGCCGAACGTGTTCGTGGAACGCCAAGTGGAAAACCGCGTCAACGAACGGTTGCGGGCGCTGGAACAGCAGGGCGTGGACACCAAGTCGTTCAAGCTGGACTGGCAGAAGGTGCTGGATGCCCAGCGTGCGGACGCCACCAAGGAAGTCCGGGCGTCCTTGATCCTGGGCCGCGTGGCCGAGAAGGAAGCAATTGGCGTGACCAATGACGAGGTCGACCGCGAGGTCAACCAGATCGCGCGTCAGGAGCAGGAGGCCGTGGCATCGGTGCGGAAGAAGTTGCTGGCAAATGGGACGCTGGACCGGATCGCCTCGCACATCCAGACGCAGAAAACGCTGAATTTCCTGTTCGAGAAGGCCGTCAAGACCGCCGAATAGCTGGAACGGATGTTTGGCAAGAGCCCCGGGGCAGGCGGTTGATCCGCTCCCCCGGGGCTTTTTTTCTACTTGTAGTCTTCCAGCGGCGGGCAGGAGCAGACCAAGTTGCGGTCGCCGTACACGTTGTCGATGCGGCCGACGGGGCACCAGTACTTGTCCATCTTCGCGGAGCCAGCCGGGAAGCAGCCTTCGGACTTCGGATAGGGCCGGGACCAGTCCTCCACCAAGTCGTAGACCGTGTGCGGGGCGTGGCGCAACGGGGACTCGCCGATTGCGAAACGACCATTTTCGACGTCGGCGATTTCCTTGCGGATGGCGATCATGGCGTCGCAGAAGCGGTCGAGTTCGGCCTTCGATTCCGATTCCGTGGGCTCGATCATGAGCGTACCTGGAACAGGAAAGCTCATGGTCGGCGCGTGGAAGCCGTAATCGATCAAGCGCTTGGCGATGTCGTCGACGGTGACGCCGTAAACATCCTTCAAGCCGCGGGGATCGACAATGCACTCGTGCGCAATTCGCCCGTTGTCGTTCTTGTACAACAGCGGGAACGACGAATCCAAGCGGGCCGCGATGTAGTTGGCCGAAAGAATGGCCACTTCGGTTGCTTTTTGCAGGCCTTCACCGCCCATCATGAGGATGTACATGTAGGAAATGGGCAGGATGGAGGCCGAGCCGTAGGGCGCTGCGGAAACATGGGTCGGCAGGAACGGAGCCAGATGGGCGCGCACGCCGATCGGGCCCATGCCGGGGCCGCCGCCGCCGTGGGGGATGCAGAAGGTCTTGTGCAGGTTGAGGTGCGAAACATCGGCACCGTACTTGCCGGGCTGGGCCAGGCCGACCTGCGCGTTCAGATTCGCGCCGTCCAAATACACTTGGCCGCCATACTGGTGGACCGTCGCGCAAATTTCGCCGATTTCATTCTCGAAGACGCCGTGGGTGGACGGGTAGGTCACCATCAGCGCGGCCAGATTGTCCCCATGCTTGGCCGCTTTGGCCTTCAAATCCGCCAAATCCACGTTGCCCTTGGCATCGCATGCGACCACCACGACATCCATGCCAACCATGTGGGCCGATGCCGGGTTGGTGCCGTGGGCGGAGGACGGGATCAGACAGATGTTGCGGTGGCCTTCGTGCCGGCTCCGGTGGTAGGACCGGATTGCAAGCAGTCCGGCATACTCTCCCTGGGCACCCGAATTGGGCTGCAGCAGGATCGCGTCGTAGCCCGTGATCTGGCAGAGCTTCCGCTCCAGATCCTGGAACATCGCGTGGTAGCCGGCAGCCTGTTCCTTCGGAGCAAACGGATGCAGCGCCCCGAACTCGGGCCAAGTGACGGGCAGCATCTCCGAAGTCGCGTTCAACTTCATGGTGCAGGAACCGAGCGGGATCATGGCGCGGTCAAGTGCCAAGTCGCGGTCGCTCAGCTTGCGCAGGTAGCGCAGCATCTCGGTTTCCGAGCGGTACTTGTGGAAGACGGGGTGGGTGAGGAACGCGGAGTTTCTGGCTAGGGCATCGGGGAGGGCTGGCGCATCCGCGACCGGTGCGGGAGCTGTTGCCCCGAAGACCGCCAGAACGGCGGCTACTGTCGCGGGGGTGGTGGTTTCGTCGAAGGACAGCCCCAGAGTCTCCCCATCCACAACGCGGAGATTCAACCTCGCCGCATCGGCGCGCTCCAGAATCGCAGTCTGCCCGGACCCAACTTCAACTGTCAGCGTGTCGAAAAATACAGCGTTGCGGATCTTGAACCCGAGCGCCTTCAGTCCTTCGGCAACGGTTGCGGTCCGACGACGGATCTGCTCCGCGATAAACACCAAGCCTTCGGGCCCGTGGTACACGGCATACATCGACGCCATCACCGCCAACAGAACCTGCGCGGTGCAGATGTTGGACGTAGCTTTTTCCCGTCGGATATGCTGTTCGCGGGTCTGGAGAGCCAGCCGGTAGGCGGGTTTCCCCTTTGAATCGACGGAAACACCCACTAGACGGCCCGGAATCGCGCGCTTGTAGGCGTCTTTGACCGCAAGGTATGCCGCATGGGGACCGCCGAAACCCATTGGCACGCCAAACCTCTGCGCCGAGCCGACCGCAATGTCCGCCCCCAGTTCGCCGGGAGGTGTCAGGAGGGTGAGGGCAAGGGGATCGCTTGCCAGGATCGCGAGACCGCCCTTCGCATGCACCAACTCGATAGCGGCGCGGAAATCGCGAACATCGCCGAACGTGTCGGGGTACTGGAAGATCGCGCCGAAGAAGTCACCTTCGGGGAGGGCTGCGGAATTGCCGACGACAACGGTCCAGCCCAAAGGCTCGGCGCGGGTCTCAAGCACCGCCAAAATCTGCGGGTGGATGGCGCTATCGACGAAAAACCTTGTGGATTTGGATTTCGAGGAGCGCTGTGCCACGGCCATCGCTTCCGCCGCTGCCGTGCCTTCGTCCAGCATCGAGGCGTTCGCTACGTCCAAGCCGGTCAGATCGCAGATCATCGTCTGGTAATTCAGCAACGCTTCCAACCGACCCTGGCTGATCTCTGGTTGGTACGGGGTGTAGGCGGTGTACCAAGCCGGATTCTCCAGAATGTTCCGCTGGATCACACCGGGAACCAGCGTCCCGTGGTATCCCATACCGATCAGCGATGTGCGAACTTCATTCTTCGCCGCGATTCCACGAAGGAAATCCAAGGCTTCGCCCTCGGACATGGCGGCACCGGTGTCGAGTGGCGACTGCTGCCGGATGGACGCGGGCAGGGTCTGGCTCATCAGGTCTTCGAGGGACTGTGCGCCCACAACTTGGAGCATCTCTTCGATGTCGGAGGGAGAGGGACCAATGTGGCGCCGCTCAAAAGTGGTGGCGGGGGTGGAAAAGGACGAGGACCTGGAGCGTTCGGTTGACATGCAAAACCTTTCGCCCCATCTGTCGCTTGTGCCTGAGAACGTTATTCCGTCGGCGAACGGACCTTGCGGCCCGCTTCTCTCCAGATGATGATTGTCGACGGTCCTTTGGCCTGAGAGTTTCCGGGGCGGTTGCTCCTTCGGCGCCAGCATTGAAGCTGGTCTCTCCCGTCCCCTTCAGGATATCGCGGGACGTCGGGTGCGCACTCCAGTTGTTCAGAGCTTGCGCGGTTTGACGCAGAAATTGACGCAATGCACCGCGCCACGCATCACAGAGGCAGTCGGCTTCGAGCGCTAAGAGTAATAGAATCAATGAATTGTTATTTGGCAGCATGCGTGCTCCAAGAAAAGCATCAAGACGCCGGGCGCACTGAATCCCCTCCAGTCACCGGCACCGGGCAACCCGGCAGAAATTGGGAACAGGCTCACGCCGCCCGACGCATCTCGAACTGGACCCTCGAATGCGCCACTCTGCCGGGTTCGCCCAGACGCAAAGTTCGCAGGTCCGAATTAGGAGGTCCACCATGTTCACCGCAAAACGCATCCTCTTCCCGGTTGATTTTTCCGACCGGGCGAAAGCCGTCTCACCCTTCATTCTTTCGATGGCCCAGCGTTATCAGGCAACCGTCGTTTTGTTGCACGCTATCCACCCCATTCCGCCACTCTATGCCGGGATGAACACGGTCTATCCTGAAACCTACGATTTCGCTGGAGCACAGGAAGACTTCAAGATCCGCCTCCATGAATTCGCAATCGATCAACTACCCAAGGTGCCGACAGAGATTGTTGTCGAACTCGGTGATGCCGCCTCCGCAATCGTCGACGCCGTGGACAAGCACCAAATCGACCTCATCGCGATGCCCACCCATGGCTACGGACCGTTCCGTCGTCTGCTGCTCGGCTCCGTGACAGCCAAGGTTCTGCACGATGCCAAAGTGCCGGTCTGGACCGCAGCGCACGCGGAGGAGCAGAACCATCGGGCGCATCCCAAGCCGCGCCACATCGTCACCGCTGTGGATTTCAAAGAAGAAAGCCATCTGGCGCTCGATACCGCCATCGCAATCGCCGGAGATTCCGGGGCGACCGTGGAAATGGTTCACGTGGCCCACGAGGGTGAAATCACCCCCGACAAGCCCGAGAACGACATGCGCGCACTGCTGGCTGAAGCTGAGAAGGAACATCCCGGCACCATGGAAGTGCAAACGGGCTTGGAGTTGGACGTGGTGGACGACGCGGGCAACATCGCCAAGCTGGTGCGATCCGTGGCAGTGCGCAAGCGCGCCGACTTGGTCGTAATTGGTCGCGGCATCATCCAGAGCCCGTTCGGCGGGTTCCGGAACAACGCCTACGCGATTATCCGCGAGTCGCCGTGCCCGGTCCTGAGCGTTTGATCTCGCTGATTTGATCCAAATGCCGGAGGGCATGCCCGGCGATCACCAAGATCATTGCGTGGCCGCTGATCAATCCGAAAAATGGATGGTTGACGGTCACGCAATCGAGATCGGTTTCCGTCTCCCGGACGTAGGCTGCGGTCGCAACCCGGGCGCGGCCCAGAGCTTCAACCGCTGCCGCGACGGTGGGGAATCTGCCGGTCGGCACCACACGTTCCGGCGCGGCAACCGGTTTGGAGCGGCTGCTCACTTTGCTCGAAAGATCGGATTCCTTCGTGGCATCGGCAAGGGATTGATCCACTGGCTGAGCGGCTTGGACCATCCGCAACATCCCAACTTCCGCTAGAACCATATGCTCCAAAATCTGGAGAATAGTCCAGCCACCATGGAGGGATTCGGCTGCGTCGGACTCGGAAAGGGCTGACACCCCTATGGAGACGGTCCCCCAAGTCTCGGACATGTGTGCTGATAGCGCGGTTCTGCGTTCACTGCCTAGCTGGTTCGACATCGCTACGACCAGCCTATCATTTTTGAGCAACGGTGCTGGATGACCGGAATCGCTACAATCAAACCGATGCATCCCACGCGCCGATCTCTCGCCCTGATCCTGCTCGCCGCACTTTCCGCGGCGGGGCAAAGCGTTCCCAGGACAGCCCCCGATTTCGCCATCCACATGGCCGACGGCTCCACCACGCAACTGGCCGCCATGCGGGGCAAGGCCGTAGTCATCGCTTTTCTGAACACCGGCTGCTCCCACTGCCAGCATTTCGCCGGACAACTCGCGGCATACCAAAAGGAGTACGCCGCACGAGGCCTGAAGGTGATGGCGGTTGTCTTCGATACGGGTGCGAAGCAGGGTTTGACCACCTTCCGCGACAAATACGTACAAGGTTATCCGGTGGGCTATTCCGACGAGGCGGCAGTGATGGCATGGCTCAAGCAACCCGTTGAGCAAGGATATTTCGTGCCGATTGTGGCGTTCATCGACAAGCGCGGACGCATCCTGAGCCAGCACCTCGGAGACGATATCCTATTCCAAGATCCGGACGCCAACATGCGCAAGAAGATCGAAACAATCCTGAAGTAAAGCGACTATCCGATAAAGCTGCCGGCTGGAATCACACCCATCGCAACACCCGTCATCGCGATGCCGATGACGAGAATTACAGCCGCCGACACCACTGGCATGTACCGGAAGAATGGACTCCCCTGCCCCGTGCCTTCCGGTAAGAGATTCTTCGCATAGAGCACCAGTAGTCCGGTCGCCATCAGGACAATCGCCAGGCCCAAGCTAAACGAGAGCAACAGCACCATCCCCAGCGCCACTTTCCCGATTGAAATCGCGCCCAGCAGCAGAATCAAGGCCGACGGGCACGGCACCAGACCGCCACTGGCCCCAAGTGCAATCAAGCTCCCCATCGAGATTTTCCCTTCGGGCAAGTGCGAGTGGGTATGGCCGTCATGGTCGTGCGAATGGGAATGCTCGTGCGAATGGGGATGGTCGTGACTGTGCCCATGATCATGCGTGTGGGGGTGTTCCCGGACCACTCCATTGTTCAGACCTCGAATGTTCAGACCTCGAATGTTCAGACCTCGAATGTTCAGACCTCGAATGTTCAGACCTCGAATGTTCAGAGCTCGAACGCGACGCCACAGCATCACGGCACCAATCCAGACAATCGACACGCCCGACGCAACACCCAGAACTTTCGAGATCTTCTCCGGCATCACGTAGCGGGAAAGAAACATCGTTGCGAGGCCGAGGGCGAATACGCTGATCGTGTGCGTGAACGTGACCATACCGCCCAGAATCGCCGCATGCTTGGCGGTACCGCGTTCGCCCACAAGATATGCCGCCACCATGGTTTTGCCGTGGCCCGGCTCCAATGCATGGAGGGCCCCGAACCAGAACGCCAGCGCGATCAGCGTTGCCACCATCGCCCAAGACAAATCCTTCACCCTCAGCATCTTGGAGATGGCATCGTTGCGCTGTACCGTGCCCGCGGATTGTGCTTCGGGGGGCCGCGCGCCACGTACTTCCTCCGTCGAGTTCGGACTCGCGACCGTGGGCAGCGGAACAATGGGACTCGGAAGGGCAGCCGTGGCTTCAACAACCGGCTTCCGGACCGCAGTCACCTCGCCCCCCACCGGTTTCCACTCAAACCAAGCCTTCACCGATTGTGGCGGTGCCTTGGTCGGGTCCTGCGGATACGACGTCAACCCGCTGCTCAAATCCACATCACCATGCGACGCCTTGGCCACTTCGGAACCGGGACCCGGCCGCACCACAACCTCGCGCCATCCTGCGCGGGTGGAGTAATTGCCATCCTCGTACTCCAGCCGCCCCCCTGCCGCCGGAACTACCAACCGCATGGTCACGCGGAACACGGGCAAATTCCCCGCCCCGTCCACAACTGCCAATTCGGACGATTCCAACTTGGCCACCAACAACCGCCCGTTTTCGGAAAAGCGCAGTGCCCCGCCCCATCCGGTTGCCTGCTCCCGAACCTTGGCCTCCAGCAACTCCCTTGGGGCGTCCCGCGACACACCCCAGGACTGCAACAACTCGAAAGTCGGGATCTCGGCCAAATCAAGCACGTAGGTGGCTGCAACGCCCTTCGCACCCGGCTCCAACCGTACGTAGTGGTTCACGCTCAGGTTGCCCATCGGGTGCGCCTGGGCCAGCTCAATCGGAAGTAGTCCAGCGCACAATGCGATTGCCGCAAAAACTCTCATGTCAGTTACCCTTACGTTGCGCAGCCGCATTCGGATTGGCCCCCCCACCCGTATGTTACGGTAAAATTGCCCTTGAGTACTTCACCCTTGCAAAACACGCCTGCGCCATTCGACCAAAACATCGCCCGGCTCATCGACCACACCATTCTAAAGCCGGACGCCACGCGCGCCGAGGTTCTCCGCGTTTGCGAGGAAGCACGCACGTACCGTTTCGCCAGCGTCTGTGTCAATTCGTGCTGGATCCCGTTGGTTACCGAACAACTTCAGGGCACGGATGTCCTCGTCTGCACCGTGGTGGGATTTCCCCTGGGTGCCGCCGCCACG
Organism: uncultured Acidobacteriia bacterium; assembly: GCA_903893525.1. Lineage (GTDB taxonomy): Bacteria > Acidobacteriota > Terriglobia > Bryobacterales > Bryobacteraceae > BOG-234. The sequence goes on from CAITMP010000223.1 coordinate 11,275, forward strand.
GAAGCAAAAGTCGCCGAGACCGTCTGGGCCACCCGGCAGGGCGCGACGGAAGTCGACATGGTTCTGAACGTCGGAGCGTTGAGAGGCGGGGAACTCGATTTCGTCGAGTCGGACATCCGCGCCGTAGCCGAAGCCACCCACAGGAACGGCGCAATCTTAAAGGTCATTCTGGAAACCTGTCTGCTCACCGATGAGGAGAAAGTAACGGCATGCCGACTCTCGGTCCTCGCGGGCGCCGACTTCGTCAAAACTTCCACCGGCTTCGGCAAAGCGGGAGCCACCACCACCGACATCGCCCTCATGCGGCAAACCGTTGATTTGGTTTCAAATGGACGAACTATCGGCGTCAAGGCTTCCGGCGGCGTCCGGACCTTGGAAGACCTCCGCGCGATGGTCGCCGCCGGCGCTACCCGGATCGGCGCCAGCGCAAGCGTAAAAATTGTAGAGGCGACAGGCGCGTAGCCGGTCCACGCCATGTCCTCCAAAACGCCCGCACCCCGCGACACCCCGCCAGTAACGTTTCAGCAGCGCAGCGAGCTACTCGATTTCCTGCTGGAAGTCACCACCACCAGCTCGGAGACACTGGATCTACAGGAACTGCTTGCCAGTGTCGCCGAAATCGTACGTCGTGTCATTCCCTGGGAACTGTTCTCGATCCTCCTGTTTAGCGAAAAGCGTCAGGATCTGCGGATCCGGTACGCGGTTGGCCACCGGGAGGAGATCGTCCGCAACCTCAGGATTCCGTTGGGCGAGGGCATTGTCGGCACTGCGGCACAATCCCGCCAGCCGGTGCTCGTCGATGACGTCCAGACTGACGAGCGGTATCTCGCCGCGTCGGACATCGTGCGCAGCGAGCTCTGCGTCCCCATGATTGCCCGCAATCGGTTGATTGGCGTGATCGACCTCCAGTCCGCCCGCGTAGGCACCTTCCACGAACACGACAGAACCATCCTTCGCCTAATCGCCGGCCGCGTCGGGGCCGCCATCGACAATGCCCAAATCTACCGCCGTGCCGAGCGCCAGTACGAAACACTGCGCACCCTGTCCAGAATTTCGCACGAGTTTTCCTCCATCCTCGACATTGACGAGCTGCTCAAGAAGATCGCCTCCAGCGTCCGCCGCCTGATCTCCTACGACGCCTTCAGCATCCTGATCCTGGACCCCGAGGGAACCTCCCTGCGGCACCGCGTCAGCATCCGGTACGACAAACGCGTCGACATCGACAACATCCCGCTGGGCAAGGGAATCACAGGGGCAGCGGCAACCTCCGGCGAAATCGTGCGGGTCGTCGATACGCTTTCAGATGCCAGATACATCGCATCCCACCCCGGCATCCATTCCGAGATCGCCGTACCACTGATTGTGCGCCACAAGGTCATCGGCGTGATGGACCTGGAGAGCGAGCGAATCGGGCATTTCACCGCAGAACACGCACGGACGCTGAGCCTGCTGGCCCCATCGGTCGCAATCGCGGTGGAAAATGCGCGCCTCTACGAGGAAATCGGCGACCGCGAGCGGCTCATGCAGAACGACCTCCAAGCGGCGTTCGAAGTCCAGACGGTACTGCTGCCACAGGAAGCGCCTCCGGTGCAGGGGCTTGAGATTGCGATCGGCCTCAGACCCGCCCGCCAAATTTCCGGCGACCTCTACGATTTTTTCGATTACTCCAATCCAGACGGCCCCAACGAAACGGTCATCGCATTCGGCGATTCGAGCGGCAAGGGCGCCGCAGCCGCCCTTTACGGCGCGATGGTCAGCGGACGTATGCGCTCCATGGGCCGTCGCCGACGCAGCCCCTCCGAAATGCTGACGGCCCTGAATACAGCCCTGATGGACCGCAAGGTCGAGGGAAAATACGTCTGCCTGATGCTCGCGTCCTGGAATCCCCAAACCCGAATCTTCACGTTCGCGAATGCGGGTGCCACCCATCCGGTGGTTTGCCGCGACGGCAAGATGCAGGAACTGCGCCCCGATGGCGTACCACTTGGCCTCCTTCCAGAGACGCAGTACGAGGAGTTGGAATTCCAAACCCAACCGGGCGACCTGGTCGTGTTCTATTCCGACGGGGTCTCGGACCACCAGGATCCGCAGGGCAAGGAATACGGTTTGATCGGACTAGCCGGGGTGCTAATGGGTTGCCACGCCTGTCCCCCCTCGGCGGTCGTGGACAACATCTTCGCGGACCTCGACGCACTCAACACCGTGCGTTTCGATGACCAGACCGTGATGGTCTTCCGGGTTCAATAAACGGCCACGCGGGTGGTGCCTATGCGGTAATAGAAGGAGTGTTTGACTACGTCCACGACAACCTCCATTGCGACGGCGTGAATCTCGCCGAGATCGCGAATTCCGCCGGCACTCCCTGCTATGTGTATTCCGCCCAGCAGATTCTGGATGCTTACCGCGCTTACGACGCAGCTTTCGGCGACCTACCCCATACCGTCTGCTATGCCGTCAAGGCCAACTCGAACTTGGCCGTTCTCGCCCTCTTGGCACGTGAGGGCTGCGGCTTTGACATTGTTTCCGGCGGCGAGCTGTTCCGGGTAATGCAGGCGGGCGGCGACCCTTCCAGAGTGGTCTTCTCCGGCGTGGGCAAAACCCGTGGCGAAATTGAATTCGCCCTCCAAAGTGGAATCCGCGCGTTCAACTGCGAATCGGAGGGCGAGTTGGCCGAGATCGACCGGATCGCGGGCGAGATGGGCACGATTGCCAAATTCTCCATGCGGGTAAATCCGGACGTGGACGCCGTTACCCACCCATACATCTCCACCGGACTCCGCGACCATAAGTTCGGAATAGACATTGCGACCGCCTCCGCCGTCTACAAGCGGGCTCTGAGCTTCAAGAATCTCCGGGCCTCCGGAGTCAGCTGCCATATCGGATCGCAAATTCTAGATTATTCCTCCATGCTGGAGGCTGCGGACAAAGTGCTAGCCCTCATCGAAACCCTGCGTAGCGATGGCATCCAAATCGACCATGCGGACTTGGGCGGCGGACTTGGCATCGCCTACAAGGGAGCCGACAGCGCACCAGGTATCCCCGATTACATTGCCAACCTGCGGAAGCGGGTCGAAGGCCGGAACCTCACCGTGATGATCGAGCCCGGTCGTTCCATTGTGGGACAGGCTGGAGTCCTGCTGACGCGGGTGCTCTACACCAAGCGCAGCCCGGCAAAGGAATTCGTGATCGTCGACGCCGCGATGAACGACCTGATCCGGCCGACCCTGTACCAAGCCCACCATGACATCGTGCCCTTGACCCGGACAGACGCTGCCGCCGCAGTGGTGGATGTCGTCGGACCGGTTTGCGAAACCGGCGATTTCCTCGCCCGGGACCGTTCGGTGGAAGGAGCCACGCCCGGAGCATTACTGGCTCTCAAATCGGCCGGAGCCTACGGCTTCGCACAATCATCCAACTACAATTCACGCCCCAGGGTTGCCGAAGTACTGGTGGAAGGCTCCTCCTGGCGCGTCGTTCGAGCGCGCGAAACTTACGCCGACCTCATCCAGGGAGAATCAATATGAGTGAAGACCTGCGCTTCCCAATCGGAAAATTCACTTGGCCCGCCGAGGTGTCCGCCGCGGATCGCGAGCGGCATATCGACGAAATCGCATCGACGCCCGCGCGTCTGCGTGCCGCAGTCGAAGGGCTTTCCCCCGAACAGTTGGCAACACCCTACCGGCCCGGCGGCTGGACCATAACCCAAGTCGTCCACCACCTTCCCGACAGCCACATCAACAGCTACGTGCGGTTCCGGTTGGCGCTGACCGAGACGGAGCCAACCATCACGCCCTACGATGAAGCAGCATGGGCGCAGTTGGCGGATGCCTCTGCACCGGTCGAAACCTCATTGCGGCTGCTCGAGTGTTTGCACGAGCGGTGGGTCATGGTGTTGCGCTCGCTCACTGAAGCTCAGTGGAAACGGCGGTTCATTCACCCCGCGCTGGGGCCAGTAACGCTCGAGAACAATTTGGCTCTCTACGCATGGCACGGAGCGCACCACATCGCACACATTACGGAATTGAGACGGCGGGAAGGCTGGTAAATTCCAGCCTTCCCCACACAACGGCCAGCCGAAGAGCTAGTCTTCGACGTCGGCGTCTGCCTTGGTGTAGTAGTACGTGTACTTGCTGTAAAGTTCGCCTGCACGTGCTCCGTTGGCCACAATCCCTAGCACGTTGTTCTCGCACAGGGTCTGCATTGCGCGGATAACGTTGTCGTAGGTAGTGGAACCGATGCGCACCACGATGATCGTGCCATCGGTAAGCGTCGCCAAGAGATTCGCGTCGGCCGAGAACAGCAGCGGGGGCGTGTCCAGAATCACCCAGTTGAATACCTTGCGGAAGGCGTCGATCGTGTACTTCACCTGCCGCATATTGAGCAGTTCCAACGGGTTCTTCACCTGCGTTCCGGCGGGCATGAAGTAGAGGTTCGTGCCCTCGATGCGCCGAACGCATTCCTCAAGCGGACGATCGGCCAGCAGGAAGTCCGAAAAACCAGGGGATTTCTCGCACTGGAACATGTTGTGGACAACAGGACGCCGCAAGTCGAGATCCGCGATCAGAACCGGGGATTCCAGTTGAGCCTGCGCCAAGGCAAGGTTGATCGCCGTGAACGTTTTCCCCTCGGCTGGCGATGCGGATGTGACTACAATGGCGTGCAGGTCCTGCTGGCTCTGCATGTGGTTCAAGCGTGTGCGCAAACTGCGGAATTCCTCACCCGGAATTTCGTGTGGACGCTCGATGTCGATCAAGTGGGCTTCAGGCGCTGGATGGAACGGGATCACCCGGCAGCGGGAAAGAAAATTCCGCCAATCCACCTGCATGCCCTTCGATTCGGACCGGACAACACCGGGACCGTACGCGCCCCCATATGCGGGAACGTCGGGAGCACCGTAATCCACTCCCGAAAGAGCCCCCGAATCCATGTCCTCGGGGACGGAAAGGAAGTTGGCATCGTCTCCACCATTAAGCCCGTCGCCGTCAAATCCATCTTCAACGGGAGCTTCCAGCAATTGCTCGGCTCTACGCAGAGCGTCGTGTACTCGGCTCATATTTTTTCCTTCCGGCCCGCGCTAGCCAGGCTCAAGTTGTCGCCGTCTGCGAGTAGTAGTAGAACAGGGAAGCGCACACCGCGATAATACCCAGAATTACGGCTGCAGACCATGCAAGGTAAGCGATCCGCTTCTTGCGCTTCACCATGATTGTGTTTTCCAGCAATGGAATGCTGCTCAACACGGGCAGGTTGGTGTACGCTCGGACGTCCTTCAAATTCTTCAGCGAGGTATCCTTCGCTTCCTGGACCGCCGCAAGCACCAAGCCGACGATAATCGAGACCACCAGCCCGGCACCCACAATCATGAACCGGTTCGGCTTCGACGGGTTTACCGGCAGCGAAGGAGGATCCAGCACGTCCAAAGCCTCACCGGCCTTGCGTTGGATCAAATCACCATTCTGTGCCGTCAACTCCGACTTCCGCTGCATTTCCTGGAACTTCATCGTGGAGTTTGCTTGGTCGCGCTGCAAGTCCAAGTACTTCGCCTGGATGCCCGAAGTCGCGGCAAGCTTGGCACGGAAATCCTCGATCTCCTTGGATTGCCGTTCCTGCTCCTTGATCTTGAATGCCCGCTCGGTCTCGTTGTTCTTCAGGGCTGCGTTCGTCTGCTCGACTTGGCCCATCAGGTTCTGGCGGTTCTGGGCGGCCTGGAAGTTGGTCGGCTTTTTCGCCACCTCCTTGGGCTTCTTGGCTTCCTCGGCCAACAGCATTTCCTGCTTCATCGCCAAATCGTCCCGCTCCCGCTTCATGACGCCGATGCGCTTGCGGAGGTCCTTGATGTCGGGGTAGGTCTCCTTGTAAATCTGGAGATACTGTGCAAGCTGGCTTTCGGCTGATTCGATCTGCTTGTTCCGGACAACCAGTTCCTCGTTCTGTTTGTTTACCGGACTACCAATGAAACCAGGAGTCGGGGTCTCTTGCGCCATCAACTCCACAATGTCCAAGTTGGACTTTAGCGTCGCCAAATGGGCTTCCAACTGAACCCGGTCCTGCGCCAAACGGTTCAGATGTTCATTGATGGAGTTGTACTGCTGCATCAACGCGTTCATCTGAGTCATGGTCATCTGGCTCTGCTCGGGAAGCTTCCCCTCATTCTCAATGCGGAACTTGGTGAGTTCCTCATTGGCCTTTTCGAGGGCGGCCTTCGCCTGTGCCAATTCGTCGCCGAAGAAGTCCTTCAGGAGCGTTTGCTGCGACCGCTGTGCGTTTTGATTCTCGTCCACGAAGCGGGTGATCAGTTTTTGAACTGTGGCCTGAGCCTTGAAACGCTGGTAGTAGGCGAAACTGATGGTGAACGCCGACGCCTTCCGCGAGAGCAATGATTGCGGAGATTGCGTGATCGTAATCTTCAGATCCTTGGATTTCATCGCTTCGATGACGTCCTCGAGCGGCTTGCTCTGCCGCTCGGTCGGATACAGGTTCAACTCCGGGGACTGGATCAGGTTCGAGAGACTGGTCCGGCTCATGATGTTGCCCTGCATTTGCATGATCCGCTCGGTCAACTGCTGGTTGATCGTCGTCGGAATCAGCGCCTCAGAAACCTGGGCGGGCGTGATCTGCATCACGGCTTCCGACACGTACACGTTGGGCAACATGAACGCTATAACAATGGATATCACCAGCCCCGCATACGCAGGCGCGATGATCCAAGCCACGTGGCGTCGTACAACATCAATATAGTCCTCAAGGTCGAGAGACCGCCTTGAGATGGCAACGTATCCTTGAGCGGGTGTCATTTTCCAGCTACCTCTTGATTCCTCGGCAAACGCATTTCGGCACGGCCATGGAGCTGCGGGCCCGGCTATTCGGGTACGACGACCCTGTCGCCGTTTTGAAGATAAATATTCTGTTCCGGGCGCCGCCCATTGATGGCGTCCTTGTAGTTGAACGGATACTTCGTGCTGCCACGAAGTACGTAGATCTTCTTTTGGTTGGCAAATTCCTTGAACCCGCCGCAATTCACCAATGCGTCCAAAACGGTAGTCGCGCCGATCAATGGGAAATCCCCGTTCCGCAAACATCCGCCGATGATCGAATACTTCTTGCTGTTGATCCTGGCCACCTGAATAAGGACTGGCGGATCCTCGTCGTTCATGACCGTGGCGGCCAGCTTGCGCTTCACTACATCGGTCAGTTCGGCGGGTGTCAAGCCGTCGGCCTTCATTTCACCAATCAGATTCATCGAAATCATTCCGTCCGGGCGGACATCGAAAATGCCACTCAGCCGGGGATCATTCCATATTTTGATTTCGAGAACGTCGAGAGGCCCGATCACGTAAGGACCCGATGCCGCACTGGCCGGGGCCGGTCCCGGAGGTGCGTCCTTGCCGCGTTTCCCCCCTTTTGTCTGGATTGGCAGGGGCTGGGCAACTGCGGGAGATTGGGTGGCTGGAACCGCCGCGTCCAATCCTTTTGGACTGGCTGTATTTGTTGGACTGGTTGCAATTGCTTGCTTGGCGACGTCGTTCGCGGCGACCTTCGGCATCTTCCCGGTCTGGGCCGCCGCCGACGGAGCAGATGGGGGGACGACGGGCTTTACTACTGGAAGTGGAGCATCGGATCCCGGCTTGAATTCAAGCCCGGGGTCGGGCTGGGAACCAACAACGACGG
>CAITMP010000224.1 GCA_903893525.1 uncultured Acidobacteriia bacterium
CGCACGCACGGATGCGGTGCGGGTTTTTACGGATTCACGCCAGCCGCCTACGCTTGCCGTGGATTCGCTGGAGGAACTGACCGGGACGCCGCTCACCGAGATCAAGATCATCGGCGGCGGATCGAAGAACCGGATGCTGAACCAGTTCACGGCCGACGCCACGGGCCGGGTCGTACTCGCCGGGCCGGTGGAGGCGACGGCGCTGGGGAACATCGCGGTGCAAATGCTGGCGACCGGGGCGGTTTCGTCACTGGCGGAAGCGAGGGCCGCGATTGCGCGTTCGTTCCCGTCGGACCGGTACGAGCCAGTGGAAACGGATCTTTGGGACCGGGAGTATTCCCGATTCCGGCACTTGGTGGGCTAATAAGCCGCAGCTACGCCGATGTAGGTGGTTTGCGGAGGCCCTTGGCGAAGTCCGCTCCTTTGGCGAATTGGCCGCTAAAATCGGCCCGGATGGCTTGGAGGCGGGCGATGTAGGCGTCCAAGGCCTCGCCGACCGCGACCGAATTCGTGTCGAGGATGTCGCCCCAGAGGTCGAAGGAGCTCATCGCCAGCCGGGTCATGTCCATCAGGCCGGGACCGGCGACTTGGGCCGAGCCGGGGGATTGGTCCCCGACGACGGCCGCAAGGGCCGTGGATGCCACCTGCGGGAGATGCGAACCCCAAGCTACTAGGCGGTCATGGGTTTCGGGGTCGAGGATGATCTCGCGGGCCCCGAAAAGGCCAATCCACTGACGAAGGACGCGGGCGACTGGGTGGTCCAGTTCCCCGGTTAGAATCCAGGGGCGTCCACGGAATAGTTCACCATCGGCTGCGGCTGCTCCGCGCAATTCCTTGCCCGCCATGGGGTGTCCGCCCAGAAACGCGCAACGGGTGAGGGAGCGCCGGGCGGCTTCGGCGATCACGGTTTTGGTGCTTCCGGCGTCGGTCACGAGGGCGTCGCGGCGCACCATTGGGTCCAGTTTTCCCAAGGTCTCGACGATCCCGTAGATTGGCTGCGAGAGGAAGATCAGGTCCGCCGTTCCCGCAGCTTCCTCCAGCGACGCGCCCCGGTCGACGGCACCGCGTTCGAGTGCTTGATCGATGCTTCGCTGGGAGCTGACTCCCAGGATAGTCCCTTGAAATCCGGCGTTGCGCAGAGCCAAACCGAAGGACGCGCCAATGAGGCCGACGCCCGCTATTGCAACCGTGCGCACGCTATATCGACTTGCCTACGGCTGTCGCGATCAACCGCAACTGGCCCATCAGCTCGTAATATTGCTCGGGGAAGAGCGACTGGGCACCGTCGCTGAAGGCATGGTCGGGGTCGTGGTGGACCTCCATGATGATGCCGTCGGCCCCGGCGGCGACAGCGGCGCGCGCCATGGAGGGGACCATGTCGCGGCGGCCGGTGCCGTGCGAGGGGTCGCCGACGATGGGCAGGTGGGAGAGTTTTTGGACGACGGGAATCGCCGACACGTCGAAGGTGTTGCGGGTGTAGTTCTCGAAGGTGCGGATGCCGCGCTCGCAGAGGATGACGTCGTAGTTTCCGCCGGACATGATGTATTCGGCGGAGAGGAGCAGTTCCTCAACGGTGGCGGCGGGGCCGCGCTTGAGCATGACGGGTTTGCGGATTTTGCCCAGTTCGCGCAGCAGGGTGAAGTTCTGCATGTTGCGGGCACCGATCTGGAGGATGTCGGAGTAGGCCGCGAGCAGGGGAATCTGGACGGCGTCCATGACCTCGCTGATGACGAGGAGGCGGCGGCGGTCGGCGGCGGCGCGCATCATTTGGAGGCCTTCCTCGCCGAGACCTTGGAAGGAGTAGGGCGAGGAGCGGGGCTTGAAGGCACCGCCGCGCATGATTTTGGCGCCGCCCTCGGCAACGATGTCGGCGGAGCGTTCGATTTGGTCGCGGTTCTCGACGCTGCAGGGGCCAGCCATGACGACGACTTTGTCGCCGCCGATTTCGACGTCGCCTATTTTGATGATGGAGCCTTCGGGTTTGAAGGCTCGGGCTGCGAGTTTGTAGGGCGAGACGATGCGGTGGACTTCCTTGACGCCATCCATCACGGAGATGATGCCGGTGTCGAAGTGGGATTTGCCGCCGACCCCGCCGAGAACGGTGTGGACCACGCCGGAGGAGCGGTGGACGTCAAAGCCGTCTTCCATCAGGCGACCTACGATTTTTTGGATCTGCGCTTCCGTGGCGCCTTCCTGCATTACGACTAGCATGTTGTTTTGGACCCTTCCTCGTCATTACCGGACATTTCGTTTGATGCCGCCTGAAAGGCGGCTGCAGGCAAGATTGCCTGCCCCACACACGACTAGCATGCCGCTTGGATGAGGCGGTAGTTTTTCTTGCCGGAGCGGAGCATCAGGGCGTTGCCCCATGTTAGATCCGCTGTTGTGACAGGCCGTTGGACCGCGGTCTGACGGATGTTGCTTAGGGAGACGCCGCCGCCTTCGATCAGCTTGCGTGCCGCGCCCTTGCTTTCGGCGACTCCGCAGCGGACCAGGAGATCCACCAAGCCGATGCCGGTTTCGAGTTCGGCACGCGGAATCGACGTTACGGGGACTTCGCGGGCCAGCATTTCCACGACTTCCGGTGACGGCGAATCGGCCCACTCACCGAACAGGATGCGGCTGGCGGCTTCCACCGATTGGACCGCTTCCTTGCCGTGGACGATTCCCGTGCACTCGGCGGCGAGGACACGTTGGGCTTGGCGGGCGGCCGGGTTTTCGGCGACTGCGGTTTCCAGTTGCGCAATGGTGGCCTGATCGAGGAACGTGAACAGCTTCAGGTACTTGACCACGTCCGAATCCGCCGTCTGGAGCCAGTATTGGTACATCTGGTACGGGCTGGTTCGGGCTGCGTCGAGCCAGACGGCACCTTCCTCGGTCTTGCCGAATTTCTTGCCGGTCGAGGTGGTGAGCAGCGGGAACGTGATGCCCTCGCTGCGGCCACCCAGAATACGCCGGATCAGCTCGCGGCCAGAGAGGATGTTGCCCCACTGGTCGCTGCCGCCCATCTGGATTTCGCAGTTGTGGCTCTGGAACAGGTGGTAGAAATCATACGCCTGCAGCAGCATGTAGCTGAATTCGGTGTACGAGATGCCCTGGTCGCGCTCTTCGAGACGGGTGCGGACCGAATCGCGCTTGATCATCTCATTGACTGAGAAGTGCTTGCCAATGTCGCGGAGGAAGCCCAGAAGGTCGAGCGGCAGGAGCCAATCGGCGTTGTTGAGGACCTCGCCCTTTTCGGGGTCGGAAAGATCGAAAAAGCGGGAGAGTTGCTTGCCGATGGAGACGGCGTTGTTCGCCGTGTGTTCCAAGGTGAGCAGGGTACGCTCGGAACCCTTGCCGGAGGGGTCGCCGATAAGGCCGGTACCGCCGCCAACCAGAACGAGGGGCTTGTGTCCATGGCGCTGCGCGTGGGCGAGCGCCATCACGGGAATCAGGCTCCCAAGGTGGAGGCTATCGGCGGTCGGGTCAAAGCCAACGTACATGGTGCGCCGGGAGGCGCTCAGAAATTGGTCGAGATCGTCGCCGGTAGTGGCTTCCAGGAAGCCCCTCCAGCGCAATTCCTCAAGAAAGCTGTCGCTCATTGGCCCCCGCCATTCGCCTGCATGCGGTCCCGCTGGACCTTGCGCATTTCGTCAATGATCCGCTCGAAGATCCGACGGACTGCGTCATTCGGCAGCGGTCCCTGGTTGTTGTCGGTCACGTTGGCGAAAACCTTCTCCTCGCGGTTGGGCTCATAGACGGGCAACTGCGCCTCTTGTTTGATGCGTCCGACCTCTTGCACGATGGCCGTCCGTTCATTGAGCAGTTGCAGAATCTGCCGGTCAACGATATCGATTCCAGCCCTGCATTGGGCTAGGGCGGCTTGGGCTTGTGTTAGCGCTTCTGTTGGTTCCGGCATCGGATTTACGATATCGCGCCGCCGCTGGTTTTCCCAAGCGGTTGCGTCAACTCCCTCATGAATTGTTCCACTCCGGACGGGTCGCGCTCAATTTGGCGCACAATGGCGCTGCCGACGACCACGGCCTCCACCTTGCCGACGAATGCGGCAACGTGTTCGGGCTTGGAGATGCCGAATCCCATCGCGAGTGGCAGGTCCGTGTGGGCGCGCATGCGCTCGACGAGCGGCATGGCGGAATCGGAAATGTTCTGTTGCTCGCCGGTGATGCCGGTGCGGGACACCATGTAGACGAAGCCGCTGGAATACTGGGCGACCAGTTTCAGGCGGGCTTCGGTGCTGGTGGGTGCTGCGAGGAAGACGGTGTCGAGACCGGCGGCGCGCATCTGGGACACGTATTCGCCGGCTTCCTCGACACTGGCGTCGGTGAGGAGGCAGCCATCGATTCCGGCGGCCTTGGCGTCATGCGCGAGGCGCTCAAAACCGTAGCGGAGGGCTGGATTCAGATAGGTGAAGAGCAGGAGCGGCACTTCGGAGGTCTTGCGGATCTCGCGGGCGATTTCCAGAACGCGGGCGAGCGTGGTTCCGGCCTTGAGGGCGCGTTCGCCGGCGAGCTGGATGACGGGGCCGTCGGCAATGGGATCGGAGAAAGGCACGCCGAGCTCGATCAGGTCTGCTCCGCCACGTTCAAGGGCTGCAACGAGGCCGGGGGTTGCGTCCGGGGTGGGGTCGCCTGCGGTGAGGTAGGCGATCATGCCGCAGCGGTTTTCGGCCTTGAGGCGTTGGAAAAGCTGACCGATACGAGTCATTTGGCGTCCAGTTCGGGGAGGTTTTCCCGGTAGATGTCGATGTCCTTGTCACCTCGTCCCGAAAGGTTGACGATGAAGGTCTGGCCGGGGTGCGCGGGGGCGATGCGGATCGCTTCCGCAACAGCGTGCGCGGATTCGAGGGCGGGGATGATGCCTTCGGTGCGGCTCAGGGTGACGGCGGCGGCGATGGCGTCGGTATCGTTGCAGGAACCGTACTCGGCACGGCAGAGATCGTGGAGCAGGGCGTGTTCCGGGCCGACGGATGCGTAATCGAGGCCTGCGGACACGGAGTGGGTGAGCGAGATTTGGCCATCCTCGTCCTGCAGGAGGTAACTGCGGGTGCCTTGGAGAACACCGGGGGAGCCGCCTTCGAAGCGTGCGGCATGCTGGCCGAGGCCGGGACCGCGTCCACCGGCTTCGACACCGATGAGGCGCACGCCGTCGTCCTCTATAAAAGGATGGAAGATGCCGATGGCGTTGGAGCCGCCGCCGACGCAGGCGATGACGGCGTCCGGCAGCTTGCCTTCGACTTCCAGAATTTGCTGGCGGGCTTCCACGCCGATGACGCGGTGGAAATCGCGGACCATGGCCGGGTAGGGGTGCGCGCCCAAGGCCGAGCCGAGGAGGTAGTGGGTGTTGGAAACGTTGGTGACCCAGTCCCGCATGGCTTCGCTGATGGCGTCCTTGAGGGTTCGGCTGCCGTTGGTGACGGGTTCGACCTTGGCACCGAGCAGGCGCATGCGGAAGACGTTCAGGCGCTGGCGGCGCATGTCCTCTTCGCCCATATAGACGGTGCAATCGAGGCCGAACAGGGCGCAGACGGTGGCGGTGGCAACGCCGTGCTGGCCAGCGCCGGTTTCCGCGATGATCCGCTTCTTGCCCATGCGGCGGGCGAGGAGAGCCTGGCCGATGCAGTTGTTGATTTTGTGCGCGCCAGTGTGGAGCAGGTCTTCGCGCTTGATGTAGAGCTTGGCCCCGCCGAGGGTTTCGGAGAGCCGTTTGGCGTAGTACAGCGGCGTGGGACGGCCGGCGTAGGTGTGGAGGAGTTGGTCGAGTTCGGCGTGGAACGCCGGGTCCAGACGGGCTTCCTCGTAAGTGTGCTGGAGTTCCTCCAACGGGGACATGAGCACTTCGGGGACGTAGCGCCCGCCGTAGGGGCCGAAATGTCCGCCGGCGTCGGGTTGTGTCGCGATCATGAGCTTAGAGCCGCCTTAATGAACTGTTTCATGCGGGTGTGGTCCTTCCGACCCGGTATTGATTCGATGCCGGAAGCGATGTCCACGCCGTAGGGGTTTGTTGTGTCGATGGCTTGCCGAACGTTTTCGGGGGTGAGACCACCGGCGAGAACGAGGGGGCGCTGGATTTGGCGGGCGAGTGCCCAGTTGAAGGTCTGGCCGTTGCCGGGACCGTCGAGGAGAATTGCGTCGGCGGGGTAGTCGGGTGCGGGGACGATGCCGTCGCGGACGCGCATCCCTTTCCAGATGGTTAGGTTGCGGGGGTGGCGGTCCGGGGTTTCCGAGCCGTGCAGTTGGGCGACGTTGAGGCCGATTTGGGACGCGAGCGCTTCGATGGTTTCGGGGGCTTCATCTACGAAGACGCCGACCTTGAGCACCTGTGCGGGGATTTCCTGGAGCCATGGGGCGAGCATCGGCGCGGTGGCATGGCGCGGGCTCTTGGGATAGAAGATGAAGCCAAGGGCCGTGGCACCGGCGTCGACGGCGGCCATGGCGTCGTCCCGGTTGGTGATGCCGCAGATTTTGACTAGCATTCCCGTACCAGTTCTTTCAGCGCGGCGGCGGGGTCTCCGGATTTGACGAGGTGTTCGCCGATCAGGAAGGATTGGAAGCCGACGGCGGCGAGCTTTTGCATGTCGGCGCGGGTGAAGATGCCGCTTTCGGCCACCTTGGCCAGGCCGTCGGGGATGCGGGCGGCGAGGTCGACGGAGGTTTCGAGGGAGACCTGGAAGGTGCGCAGGTCGCGGTTGTTGATGCCGATGATGGTGGCACCGGATTCGAGGGTTTTGTCGAGCTCGCGGGAGTCGTGCGATTCGACGAGGACGGAGAGGCCGAGGGATTCGGCTAGCTGGCGGAAGGCGCGCATGGTCTCAACGTCGAGGATGGCCGCAATCAGGAGGATCGCGTCGGCACCGTTGGCTGCCGCTTCATAGACGTGGTATTCGGAGACCGTGAAATCCTTGCGGAGGACCGGGAGTGCGCAATGGGCGCGGGCGGTGTGGAGATCCTGAAGGCAACCTTGGAAGAAGTCGCGGTCGGTGAGGACGGAGAGGGCGGCTGCTCCACCTTGTTCATAGGCCTGGGCGAGCGTGGCGGGCTGGAAATCCTCAATGAGGACGCCCTTGCTGGGGGAAGCCTTTTTGATTTCGGCGATGACGGCGGGGCGGTTGTTGCGGAGGGCCTGGGCGAAATTGCGGTGGGACCCGGTGACGGCCTCGGCGACGGCGCGGACTTCGGCGAGCGGAATGGTGGCGTCGCGAAGCTCGTCGTGCTTGCGGGCTACAATCCGGGCCAGGATGTCTGGGATGGCGCTGGAAATGCCGTCCGGGGTGGTGGAATTCATGCCGGTGAGGGGGTAATCCCTTAGTTTACCGCAGCGTGTGGTTGGCCTTGGGAATTTTGGGCGTGCCGTGTGACGTCCTGGTCCGGGCGTGACGGGTGTCGTGGGGTCGCCAATTTCCGGTTGCCGCGCTGTTGGCCGGGGCGTTTCAGCGGGTAAGGGGTGGTTTAGACCGGGCACTTACCGCTTCCGGGAGAGGATTGGGGGTGTTTCGGGTGGGCGTTCTGCCATTTCTGGAGTCGGCGTTCGCGGCGGGAGAGGGGCGGCTTGGGTTCGTTCCTTGCATTTTCAGTGTGGGTGCCGGGGTGGGATGGCCCGGAAGGGCGGGAGTCGGGTTGGGCGTGGACGGGGGCAGGGGTGTTGGCCTCGGGGGCGATCACTTCCTGGGTGATCGCTTCCTGGGCGATGGGTTCGGACACGGCGGCTTCCTGGCTGCGGAACTTGCGGTAGGCGATGAGGGATCGTCCGGCGCGTTCGAAGGCGCGGATATAGCGGGATTCGTAGCGGTGGATGAGTTCGAAGGCCCCATCCTTCTGGGAGAGGGTGGAGAAGGCGTGGGCGGTCTGGTTGAGGTCGGCGGTGGCGGTGCAGCCGAAGGCGGTGAGCTGGATGTCGA
>CAITMP010000225.1 GCA_903893525.1 uncultured Acidobacteriia bacterium
CCGGATCACAGCGGATTTCAAGTCCGAGGAATCCGAATTGAATCTGGTTGTCCGTCCCGCCGACCAGTTGAAACGCGGCTGGGGCCTGAACCCGGAAACCGCCAAGCCCCACTTCGCGGTCATCGAAACCACCCGCATGTTCAATTCCGATAAGGAAATCACCTTCCGGATCGGTAGCGAATACGAAGGGGCCGGGGTCGGTCGTTTCCGCATCTCCGTCACGGATTCGGAGTTCCCCGAAGTCATTCCCGACGAAACTGCCGCTATTCTCCGCACGGTCGCTTCGGACCGCTCCCCCAAGGACGCCGAGGCGCTCACCAAGTACTTTGTGACGCACCCCTTGGAGCGCCGTACGGCCAGCGAGTCCGTGGTTGCCCTCGAAGCCGAACGCCGAACGATTGAAAACAAGATTCCCTCGACTATGGTCATGTCGGAGATGGCCAACCCCCGCGATACCTTCGTCCTGATGCGAGGAGCCTATGACAAGCCGGGCGAAAAGGTGACCCCAGCTGTCCTCTCCTTTTTGCCGCCCATGCCCGCCGACGCACCCCGCAACCGCCTCGGTTTGGCCAAGTGGCTCATGGATCCGGTGAATCCCCTCACCGCCCGTGTGACCGTGAACCGCTACTGGCAGATGTTCTTCGGAACCGGGCTGGTGAAAACGACGGAGGATTTCGGTTCCCAGGGCGAGGCGCCCAGCCATCCCGAACTTCTCGACTGGCTCGCGACCGAATTTGTCCGCAACGGGTGGGATGTCAAGGCAGTCCAGCGCCTGATCGTCACCTCTGCGGCTTACAGGCAATCGTCCATGGTGACTCCGGCCTTGCGCGAACGCGATCCGGAAAACCGACTCCTCGCACGTGGCCCCCGTGTCCGCCTCTCCGCCGAGATGATTCGCGACCAATCGCTCTCCGTCTCCGGCCTCCTCTCCACCAAAATGGGTGGCGTCTCAGTGAAACCATACCAGCCGGAGGGTCTCTGGGAACAACTCTCGGCATTTCCCGGCCGCAAACTCTTCGAACGTTCCAAGGGTGAGGATCTTTGGCGTCGGAGCGTGTACAGCTACTGGAAGCGCACCGTGCCGCCGCCTTCCCTGACCATCTTCGACGCGCCCACCCGGGAAGCCTGCGTTGTGCGCCGCCAAATGAGCTCGACACCGCTCCAGGCGCTCGCGCTCCTCAACGACGAGATGTACATTGAAACGTCCCGGAAATTCGCCGAGCGCATCCTCAAGGAGGGTGGCCAGACCCCCTCCCAGCGCCTCGCATGGGCAATCCGTTTGGCAACCTCGCGTTCGGCGGCCGACCGGGAGCTCAAGATCCTGTCCGATGGCCTGTCAAAGCGACTCGTCCAATACCGGGCCGACCCCGCCTCCGCCGAAAAGCTCCTTACCGCCGGAGAATCGCCCCGCGGCAAGACCCTTGATGCGGCTGAACTCGCTGCATACACCACAACCGCCAGTGTCATCCTGAATCTCGACGAGGTCATCACCCGCCAATGAATCCGATCCGCGAACGTGAACTCATGTTGACGCGCCGCCAGTTGTTCGGGCGAGCCGCCACCGGAATCGGTACAGCCGCCCTTGGCTCCCTGCTGGCCCCCCAAGCCCAAGCTGCCAAGGCACTTCCCGGTTTCCCCAATTTCCCGGGCAAGGCCAAGCGCGTCATCTACCTCCACCAGTCCGGTGCGCCGTCGCAGATGGACCTGTTCGACTACAAGCCAGGCCTGGCCAAGCGCTTCGCCGAGGAGCTGCCGGACTCCATCCGCCAAGGCCAGCGGCTCACCGGCATGACGTCCGCCCAGAAGAAGTTCCCGGTGGCCCCGTCCGTCTACAAGTTCGCCCGTCATGGGCAGGGCGGCGCATGGTTTAGCGAACTCCTCCCGCATACGGCCAAAATCGCCGACGACATCTGCGTTGTCCGCAGCCTATTTACCGAAGCCATCAACCACGACCCGGCCATCACCTTCATCCAGACCGGCAGCCAGGTGGCCGGCCGCCCGTGTTTTGGTTCCTGGGTCAGCTACGGGTTGGGCTGCGAGACCGACGACCTACCGGCGTTTGTTGTCATGATTTCCCGCGGCACGGGCCGCAAGGTCGATCAACCCCTTTACGACCGCCTCTGGGGAAGTGGTTTCCTCCCGACGGCTTACCAGGGCGTGAAATTCCGCTCCGAGGGCGACCCCGTCCTCTACCTTTCCAATCCGCCCGGCATCCACGCCACCGAGCGCCGGTCCATGCTCGATGACATCCGACAGCTCAACGAAATCAACGAAAAACAGTTCGGCGACCCTGAAATTGTCACCCGCATCCGACAGTACGAAATGGCGTACCGTATGCAAACGTCCGTCCCCGAATTGACGGACCTTTCGAAAGAGCCAGCCTCG
>CAITMP010000226.1 GCA_903893525.1 uncultured Acidobacteriia bacterium
CGCCGTCGAAATCATCATCCTGGTCGTGGAATGCACCCACGCGGCTCAAGGCATCGCCGTAGAAGATGACGGAGATCGCCGGAAGCCTCTTCAACGCCTTCCGATACGCACCCTCCAGATTTTCCGGCAATTCGACGGCGACGACCTGTGGCCGGTCGGCCAGAATCCGCCGCCGGACCTCGATGGCGAATTCCAGCCGCCCGGGCACGACAGGCACGTAGGAGAAATTGCCCCGCTGCAAGTTGCCGAAATCGGGCAGTTCAGGAAATGACGTGCCGGTGTCGACGGGCATACCGGATCGCCTCCGCACCCAGAGTCTGCAACACCGCTGTTTCGAGGGCTAGCCGCTCATGGACCGGCTCGGTGGCGAATGCGGCAAGTTTCGTGGCGTAGCGGGCGATGTTGATTCCATCGCGGACGCTGTACCGCTCGTCGGCGGCATGGGCCTGCTCCAGGAAATCGGCCACATACTGGATGACACGGTCCTCGGCGAAGGGCAGATTTTCCTTCAGAATCCGCAACTCCTCCTCCTTCTCGGGGAAGTCGATCAGGATTTGGGGCTGCAGCCGGGAGTGGATGTATTCAGGTAGTTCGAAGGTCGACGCATCGTCGTTCATGGTGGTGACAAGGCGGAATTCCGGGTGCGCCTTGATTTTGACGCCAGCGACGATGCTTTCGACGTAGCGCCGGTTGTCGAGCAGTGGCGCGAGACTGGCCCAGCTCTTTTCGCTCATGCGGTTGCCTTCGTCGAGGATGGCAATCCCGCCCCGGACCATGGCGCTGACCAAGGGAGACGCCACGTATCGCAATTTCCCCTCGCCTTCCAGCACTGGCGTGACAAGCAGATCCTCGGGGCGCGTGTCGAGCGTGGCCTGCATGATGAAGACTTCTCGGCCGATCCGCTTGGCTGCCGCGTACGCCAGCGTGGTCTTGCCGACTCCGGGCTTGCCCACCAGCCTGGGGCTCATCGGAACATCGGCCCCGCTCACGACCATCCAAGCCGCAAGCAGTTGGCGCATCAATTCCTCCTGACCGACCCACTTCGTCGGCAGTTCGTCGGGATGCGCCAGATGCAGCGTTATTCCATCAATTTCTACTTTCATCTAAACCTTTTCCGGCACCACGTATGGCACCCTGTACTTGCGCGTCAGGAGCGCGTTGGCCTCGGCATCGCCCGGATGGTTCCAAGTCCTGGTGTCGAACTTCAAACTCCGCTTCAGCCTGTAGCTTGAATTGGCCAAGTGGCACAGCGTGGCCGACTTTACGCCCTCCTCCACCGGCGCATGCAGATCGGACGCTCGGCGCGATTGTACGGCCTTGAGGAAGTTCGAAAAGTGCGGAACGGTGTCGACACCTGCCAGGGAATCGAACTTGAATTCCTTTTCGACCACCATCTTGCCCGGCTGTTTGGCATCGGCCCGGTAAATCCGGTATCCGGCGGCGTCAATCGCCATCATGCCGTCGACACCGTAGATCAGGTCCCCGATCATGATGTTCTCCTCGGGCTGGGTCGGCAGGCCGCGGACTTCGAAAACAATCTCGGAATCGCCGTAGTCATAGGTGGCGATTTGAGTGTTGGGCGTCTCCTGCTCGTCGTCGTAGGCGTACTTGCCGCCGGTGGATGCGATGGCGGGCGGCAGATCCTTGCCCATCGCCCAGCGGGCGAAGTCCATTTCGTGGGCACCCTGGTTGGCGATGTCGCCGTTGCCGGTATCCCAGAACCAGTGCCAGTTGTAGCGGAAACGGTTCCACGTGAAGGGGCGCATCGGGGCCGGTCCCAGGAACGTGTCCCAATCGATGCCGGGCGGAACGGGTTCGGTGGGGGACTTCCCGATGGAAACGCGGCGCTTGAAGCAAAGACCCTTCGCCATGTACAGCTTGCCCAGCACGCCCGAATGCAGTTGCGAAATCGCGTCACGCCGGAACTCAATGCTGCGACCCTGGGACCCCACCTGCACGATCCGCCCGTACTTGGCGGCGGCCTCGATCATCTTGCGGCCTTCGAAAACGTTGTGGCAGGCCGGCTTTTCCACATAAACATCCTTGCCCGCCTGACACCCCCAAATAGTGCCGAGGGCATGCCAGTGGTTGGGCGTCGCCATGGTGACGGCGGCAATGTCGCGGTCTTCGAAAACCTGCCGCATGTCGCTGTAGGCCTTTGGCTTCGACCCTGTCAGCTTGTCGACCAGAGCCACGGCCTTTTCACGGGCAGCTTGGTTGACGTCGCAAACGGCGGCGATCTTGGCCTCGGGCGTCCGAGCGAGGAAATTCATGTGGTCGTTGCCCCGCCCTCCCAAGCCGATCACGGCAACCGGGACTTTGGATTCGGCACCGAACGCGCGCATGGCGGTGGCCCCGGCGGCGGCGATCAGGAAACTGCGTCTCTGCATGGTCTGCTCCCTTGCCCTACTTTACTAGCTGCGGCAGGGCCGGGCGATTCCCCGCTAGACTTGAACCAATGCCGACCTTTGTAAAAACCGCAATGGTGGACGCCCCGGTGGACCGCGTCTTTGGATTTCACGAGAGGGCCGACGCCTTTACCCTGTTGACCCCAGCCTTCCCGCCGGTCCGCGTGGTGGGCAAAGTGGGAAGGGGCGTCCAGACCGGCGTCCGTGTGGAAATCCGGGTCGGCCCGGTGCGTTGGCTGGCATTGCATACCGATTATGTGAAGAACAAGCTGTTCGTGGACGAGCAAGTTTCGGGTCCATTCGCTAAATGGGTACACAGGCATGAGTTCGAGGCGGTCGGCAACCAGACCAGGCTCACGGACCGCGTGGAGTTCCAGCTGAAAGGTGGCCGGATCATCAACGCCCTCTTCGCTTGGGTGGCGAAAATAGCGCTAACCGACATGTTCCGGCATCGGCATGATGTGACCCGGCGAATCTGCGAGGCGAAATGAGCGCGCAACCATCCTGTTTGATCGTAGGGGCCGGGATGGCCGGGTTGACAGCGGCTTCCGCCCTTTCCGCCGGAGGCTGGCAGGTGACCGTGGTTGACAAGGGCCGGGGCGTGGGCGGGCGCATGGCAACGAGGCGAATCGGTGACGCCCGCTTCGACCACGGTGCACAGTTTTTCACTGTGCGGGACCCCAAATTCCAGGAGCAGGTTGAACTTTGGGTCGGTCGGGGCTGGGTTGCGCCTTGGTTTGAGGACGGGGGACACGTGCGCAACATGGTCATCGGCGGCATGAGCCAGCTGGCCAAGCATCTGGCCGCGCCGCTGAACGTTCGCACCGGGGTGAAGCTGTCGGAAGTCCGCCCGCTCGGCAGAGGCTGGAAGGCCACCAGCGACACAGGGGAGTCGTTCGATGCCGATGCGCTTTTGCTGACGGCACCACCGGAACAGTCGTTGGCTCTATTGGGTGACTGCGCCGGGGGCTTGGCCGATGGGGTCGTGGCGGAACTGCAAGCGGTCGATTTCGATCCCTGCTTTGCCTTGATGGTGCTGCTCAACGGGCCATCCCAGGTGCCGGAACCGGGCTATTTCCGCCCTGAATCCGGGCCACTGGAGTGGCTGGCCGATAATAGCCGCAAAGGTGTTTCAGCCGGACTCTCGTCGGCGCTGACGGTCCACGCCACCGGCGACTTTTCGCGGCTGAACTTCGATCGACCGACAGACGAGGTTGCCAGCCAGTTGTTGGCTGCCGCCGCCCCTTGGCTCGGCAGCTCCGTGGAGTCTTGGCAGCTCCATCGTTGGAAGTATGCAAAACCGGTTGCGGGAACTTGGCCCGGCAGCCTGTTTTCACAGACTCCGTCGCGGGTCGCATTCGCTGGTGATGGCTTGGCGGGAGGCCGGGTCGAAGGTGCGTTCATCTCGGGCCTTGCGGCTGCCCGATCGCTCAAGTATTAGTACCCCGAAAATCGTTGGTGCAAATTCCGCATCCTGGCACATCCCCGCAGCGTCTACCATGGAAGTTTACAAATGCTTTCAATCGTCGTCCCCATCCACAACGAGGAGCACTCGATTCTTCCCCTCTACGACCGTTTGGCCGCCGTCCTCACGGCCGTCGGACGACCGTGGGAGATCCTTTTCGTAGATGATGCCTCGACCGACCGCAGTATGGACTTGCTTTCCAACCTGGTCCAGACCGATTGCCGGCTCAAGGTAATCCGGTTGCGGCGGAACTTTGGGCAGACGGCGGCGCTCCAGGCAGGCTTCCACGAAGCAATTGGGAACGTAATCATCGCCATGGACGGCGACCTGCAGCACGCGCCTGAGGACATCCCGGCTCTGCTCGCGAAAATTGATGAAGGCTACGACATCGCCAGTGGATGGCGCAAGGAGCGGATCGACAACGCTGTCACGCGGAAAATTCCCTCCCGGATCGCCAACTGGCTGATGTCAAAGGCTTCCGGGGTGGACCTGCGGGATTTCGGCACCACCTTCAAGGCCTACCGGGCCGAGGTGTTGCGCGACGTCCATCTTTACGGCGAACTACATCGGTTCATTCCGGCGCTGGCCAGTTTCTACGGGGCGCGGGTTTGCGAAGTACCGATCCAGAATCCTCCGCGCATCGCCGGCGAGTCCCATTACGGGCTGAGCCGGACCTTCCGTGTCCTCTTCGATATCCTCACCATACGTTTCCTCCTGAAGTATTTCACCCGTCCGATGCACTTTTTCGGCGCGTTCGGGCTGGTCGGGACGGCGCTCGGCTCCATCATCCTCGCCTTTTGTCTTGGATTCAAGCTGATCTATTGGCATTTGAATGTGGTGGCCGAGCATGGCCCGCTGATGCTGGCGGGAGCACTGATGTTCGTGGTGGGCCTGATGATGTTCAGCACCGGATTGATCGGCGAGCTGGTGATGCGGACGTATTTCGAATCCCAGAACCGACGGATCTACGCGGTCCGGGAGATCCTGACGCAGCGACCCCAGGAGCCCGTGGAAGAGTTCCGGCAGCACTAAAGTTCCCAGCACGGCACCTAAACTTTGTATTGCAAAGTGCATGCCGGGGTCCTTATAATGACCTCATGGCAGTGCCTCGGCCAATTCGCGTTTCGACCCCGGAACCTGTCGGGTTACACCACCAAGCGATGGACAACCTGCGCTACATCCGTAACACGATGGAGAGCGCCGGGTCTTTCACTGCGGTGCCGGGCGTCGGCGGCATGGTGATGGGTGCGACGGCGTGTCTGGCTGCATTTGCGGCCCACTTCAGCCGGAGTCCAAAGGCTTGGCTGGGGATTTGGGCGTTCGAACTGGCGCTGGCCATTGCGATTGGACTGGCATTTTCGGCCAGAAAAGCCGTGCGCAACGGCTCCTCGCTCGTTTCGAAGCCCTTCCGGCGCTTTGTGCTCGCCATGGTCCCGGCCGTATTTTCGGGCGCACTTTTGACCGCGGTCCTTTACCGGAGTGGGCAACACTCACTCATACCCGCCGTGTGGTTATTGTTGTACGGCGTCAGCGTCTCCTCGGGTGGCGCATTTTCGGTACGGGCTGTTCCGCTGATGGGATCCTGCTTCCTCGCAATCGGCAGCGTGGCTGCGTTGGCTCCCAGCACATGGGGGGATGCACTGATGGCCTTGGGTTTTGGCGGGCTGCATTTGGCGTTCGGGTTTGTGATCGCGAAGGATTTTGGAGGTTAGGTCAACATGTTGAAACCGAAGGTTGCAGCCGCACCGGGGCCTACCGTTGTCCCGTCGGTGGGTCGATCCCCGAGCGTTGCGGCGGGTTCGGGCGCACGTTCGCTCGACAAGGTGATCCATGAGCGATTGCGCCTTGGCATTGTCAGCGCGCTATCGGTCAACGAAACCCTGACATTCAAGGATTTGAAGAAGATTCTCGCCACAACCGACGGCAACTTGAGCGTCCACTCGCGCAAGTTGGAGGAGGCTGGCTACATCGAATGCACCAAGGGCTTCGAGGGCCGGGTTCCACGGACCGAATACCGCCTCACTGAAAAAGGCAGAACCGCCATGTCCGGCTACTTGGAACACATGGAAGCACTCATCCGGGCCACGCGCGGCCAATAGCAGAGGAGAAAAAAATTTGCCCATCAACTTTACAGGACAAAGCAAATTGCACGTGGCCGTCATCATGGACGGCAACGGCCGCTGGGCCACGGAGCGTGGTTTGCCCCGGATTGCGGGCCACCAAGCCGGATCGGAATCTTTGAGGCGCGTCGTCCGGGCGGCACCGGAGCTGGGTGTCTCCACTTTGACGGCCTATGCATTCTCCTGCGATAACTGGAAAAGGCCGGCTGAAGAGGTCGACGCAATCATGGCTTTGTTGGCTTGGTACTTGGCCGACGAGATTCCGCGCCTTCTCGAGGACCGTGTCCGCCTGTCCGTAATTGGTCGCCGCGACCGGCTCCCGGAGGCACTGGTTGCTGTGATCCACCAAGCAGAGTCCGCAACATCGGGCTGCGACAAGCTCCATCTCCGGTTGGCGATTGACTATTCGGGCCGGGAGTCGATCCTGACAGCCACGGGCCAGTGCGCCGGGCGCGACGTTACAATGGAGCGGTTTGAGCAGATTTTGGCCGCCACAAACCGTGGTGGTGCCCAGCCGGTCGATCTCTTGGTCCGCACCGGCGGCGAGCAGCGCCTCAGCGATTTCCTTCTCTGGGAGTGCGCCTATGCCGAGCTCGTGTTTACCCGGCGCATGTGGCCCGAATTTACCGGACAAGACCTGACCAAGGCGATCCACGACTTCCGCCGCCGCGAACGGCGCTTCGGCGATGTTCCGGCCGCACTCGCAAACCGACCCGATACCCACTCCAGGGAACGCTGGCTCCACTAGGCAAACCGTCTGAAACATCTGATACCAAACCGCTTAGTGACGAGCGCCGATTCGCCCCGCCCAACGCTGGGACCATGCGCGCGCCGCCATTCCAGGCTATACTGGAAGGCATAGCTGATCGTTTCTCTGGTGCTTGTCCTTAATCGCAATGATCGACGGGGCTCTGCGGCAAGAACTGCGGCAGCCCCGTTTTTTGATTTGTGGTGCGGGGGCGGGCGGGGAGAAACACAGCTGTGATTTTCAATTGAGGTTTGGGCATGAGAGAACGTGGCACAGTGAAGTGGTTCAACGCGGCAAAGGGATTTGGATTCATCCAACGCGCAACAGGCGAGGATGTATTCGTCCATTTTTCGGCAATTCAGTCGGGCGGGTACCGCTCCCTGGATGAAGGCGCACAGGTCGAATTCGAGGTCACCAACGGTCCCAAGGGACTGCAGGCCTCCAACGTTTCGTCCCTGTAGGGCGTCGCGAAGAACGGCCGGCTTCCAATGGGGCCGGCCAAATTCACTAGGAACAGCCAGTTTGGATTTGCGGCAGATGCCGCAGTAGAAACAACGAGGTGGAATGAGCAAGGAAGACAGCATCGAAGTAACCGGAACCGTTTTGGAGAAGTTTCCCAGCGGTCTTTTCAGTGTCCAGTTGGAGCATGAGCGCGTTGTGCTTGCCCACTTGGCAGGGCGTTTGCGCCGCAACCGCATCCGCGTCCTGGCGGGTGACAAGGTCACGATGGAACTCTCCCCGTACGACTTGACGAAGGGCCGGATCACGTTCCGCCACCGCTAGTAAAAATTCAGGAGAAAAGTTTCCACTCCCCGGCACTATAAAGAAGACATGGTCAAAGCGCTCTTTGTCTTCGGAACCCGGCCGGAAGCCATCAAACTTTGCCCACTGATCCTGCATTTGCAGGACCGGAGGGATTCCTTCGATGTTCGTACGGTCGTCACGGCCCAGCATCGGCATATGCTGGACCAAGTCTTGACGGCCTTCCGCGTTACCCCCGACTACGATTTGAACCTGATGACACCGGGCCAAACGCTGGCAGCGGCATCCTCCCGCATGCTGGCCGCGTTGGAACCTGTCTATGCCGAGGTCCGCCCGGATGTCGTATTCGTCCAAGGCGACACCACAACCACCCTTTGCGGTGCGTTGGCTGCATTCTATTCACGGATTCCTATCGGCCATGTGGAAGCAGGACTCCGCACCGGCGACATGGCCCAGCCCTTTCCCGAGGAGATGAACCGCGTTCTCACCGGACGCTTGTCGGCTCTCCATTTCGCGGCGACCAACGGTGCACGCGCGAATTTGCTGCGTGAGGGCGTTCGACCGGAATCGATCCACGTGACGGGCAATACGGGCATCGACGCCGTGCTGCATGTCCGGGACCGACTCGATAGCAGGGACCTCCCCCGTTCCGACTGGGACTTCCTCGATCCACGCAAACCCTTGATCCTGCTGACCGCCCACCGCCGCGAAAGCTTTGGGGACGGGTTCGAGAACATCTGCCGAGCCGTGCGGCGTCTCGCCGCGCGCGGCGATGTACAGGTCGTATATCCCGTCCACCGCAACCCGAACGTAATGGGACCGGTGCACCGCCACTTGGCTGACGTTCCTGGAATCCACCTGATCGAGCCCCTGGATTACGTGCCGTTTGTGGATTTGATGCGCCGCGCCACGATTCTGCTGACGGACTCGGGCGGCGTCCAGGAGGAGGGGCCGTCCCTCGGCAAGCCGATCATTGTGATGCGGGAGAAGACGGAACGCCCGGAGGCAGTGGAGGCGGGTACGGTGCGCCTGGCCGGAACCGATGAAGACAGGATCGTCGCGGAGGTTTCCCGGCTCTTGGATGATCCGGCAGCCCGCGAAGCGATGTCCCGCATCCACAACCCCTACGGTGACGGCCATGCCAGCCAACGGATCGCCGACGCGACGTTGGCGTTCTTTGATCGACAAACGGCCCCAAGAGCATGAGTCTTGCGCCCCGGTGAACAAATTTTCAACTTTCTTTTTCGCCAGACTAAAGTTTTCTCCGTAGTTTGCCGATAAGTGTTCAAACGGAGCATTGACATGAATCGACGCGTAGCGCTCTTGGAGTCGCTGCTGGAGGCGCAGTATCCGGGAAATCCCCCACCGGACCTGTGTGTCGCATTGGATCAAGCGGTGGAGTTTGCCGTCTGCGACGGGCGGTCCATAGCGGAGGCAATCGGAGCATTCTTCGCCGAGGATGACTGGGGTCCGGCCCAGAAAACCTTGGAGGAGATCGTACGTCCCGGCGTCCAATTCCGCCCTTCGGCGCTTCCGATCATGCCCAAGGCGGTATCGAACCTGTTGAGGCTGACGGAGGATTCCGCCACCGTGGACGAATTGGAGCGCATCGCAAGCACCGACCCGGTACTGGCGGCGCGGTTGCTGGCGGCCTCGAACTCGGCACGGCACGGTTCCCGCTTCCAGATCGTGCGCCTGCGGGAGGCGGTGATGCGGCTGGGGGTACTCGAAGCGCGCCGGGCACTCATTGCATCCTCCCTGGGCGGACTGTTTGCGTCGGCTACCTTGCGGGAGCTTTGGGAGCACTCGCAGATTGTGGCCGATTCCTCCGCGAGGATCGCCACCACGTGCGGCATCGACCCGGAAACCGCGTGGCTGGCAGGGTTGCTGCACGACATCGGACGGCTCGGGTTTGCCACCCTACCAGCCGACGCCCGGATCGCCGAGCGGCGATGGCTCGAAGCCGGGTTCCCACTGGTCTATGCCGAAACATTGGCGTTCGGGAACGACCACGCCGGATTGGGAGGGGAACTGCTCCGCAGTTGGGAGATTCCAGATCTGGTCGGCGATGCCGTAGCGATGCACCACCGTCCCGAAGCCGCCCGTTCCGACCTTGAGGCCATTCTTTTTCTGGCGGAGGACACCCCGGTACGGCTTGGCCTGTGTGCGGCTGAGGACCTTTGGCTGGAGATGCGGCGGCGAATCGCCTGCGAGCGTGCCGGGCTGGAACTGGACGAACTTCGGGAAATGGACTCGTCGTTGGAAGAGGGGCATTTCAGAGCCATCGCGTAGCCCACCCAACGGCGAATACACTACAGTTATGGGCGTGCGGACATGGTGTCGGATTCTGGGTTCGTTGTGGCTCGCGGCTGTTGGCCTGCAGGCACAAAAAACAGCCCCCCGCACCACTTTTTACAAGGACGTCGCCCCAATTGTGTGGCAGTCCTGCTCGCCCTGCCACCGGCCCGGTGAAGCCGCGCCGTTTTCGCTGCTCACCTACGAGGATGTGCGGAAGCATGCGCCGCAGGTGGCCTCGGTAGTCGGCAGCCGTTACATGCCGCCATGGCTCCCCGAAGCCGGGCACGGCGAATTTGCCGAGGAACGCCGGCTCACCGACGACCAAATCCGCACCATCCGCGATTGGGCGAAAGCCGGCGCGCCCGCAGGCGTTCCGGCCAAAGGCCAGGCCCCCCCGAAGTTTTCCAGCGAGTGGCAGCTAGGCCCACCGGACCTTGTCGTCCGTGTTTCCAAGCCCTACAAGCTGAAACCGGAGGGAACCGAGGTTTTCTGGAATTTCATCATTCCGGTGCCCATCACCACCACCCGCTGGGTCCGGGCCATGGAGGTTCGTCCCGGCAATCCGCGCGCGTTCCACCATGCGAATGTGGTCGTGGACCGGTCCGGGGGTTCCCGACGCCAGGAGGCCACGCCCGCCGAGGGCTTCGAGGGCATGGACCTGACGTTTGAGGAAGACACCTTCGACCCCGACGGCCATTTCCTGTCCTGGAAACCCGGCAGCGCGCCCAACCAAGCCCCGGACGGCATGGCTTGGCGCGCCGACCCCGGAATGAGCCTCGTCCTCAACGTCCACCTCAAGCCGACCGGCAAGCCCGAGGAGATCAACCCCGAAATAGGCCTCTACTTCACGGACAAGCCGCAAACCCAGTTCCCCATGCTGATGCAGTTGGAACACGACGGGGCCCTCGATATCCCGGCCGGCGACCATGATTTCGTAGTGACCGACGAGCTTCGGTGTGAAATGGACGTTCGGGTGATGGCCGTCTACCCGCACGCCCACTATCTGGGCAAGGTGATGGAGGCATTCGCAACCTTGCCGGATGGCACCATGAAGTGGCTCGTCCGCATCCCGAACTGGGACCTGAACTGGCAAGGAGTTTACCGATTGAAGGAGCCGCTGGTCCTTCCCAAGGGCACCGTCATTTCGATGAAGTACCACTACGACAACTCGAAGGACAATCCCCGCAACCCCAGCAATCCTCCCCAGCCCGTGAAGGCTGGAAACCGGGCGATCGACGAAATGAGCCATTTCTGGTTGCAGGTCCTCCCGGTGGAGGGTGGCGACCGCCGCCCCCAGCTGCAGGCGTCCCTGACAAAGCGCCGCCTCGAAAAGTACCCGGATGATTTTGGGGCGAACTACGCAATGGGCGACTTGCTGCTGACACAGGGGGACGCACTGGGTGCCGCCGCCCGTTTCGAGAAGGCCCTTTCAGCCGATCCCCGCAGCGTGCTGGCTGCCACCGAATGCGGGATCGCACTGTTCACTGCTGGAAAACTGCTGGACGCGGAGCTAAAGTTCCGCCAGGCACTCTTCATCGACCCGACCTACACGGACGCGCGCTACGACTTGGCAAGCGTCGAAGCCGCCAACGCCGAATATGAACTGGCTGCGGGGGATTTCGCCCAAGTCCTGCGGGAACGACCCGACGACGCACGTGCACGCCAGCATCTCGGGGAAGTGGTGCTGCTTTGGGGTGACCAGCTGTCGAAAAAGGGCAAGCATGAGGATGCACTGGCACGTTACCGCGAGGCCTCCCAGTTCCAGCCCGGCAATCCAGTCCTGCATGGCAAGATCGGTGCGGAACTTGCAAGTTTGGCTCGGCTCGACGAGGCGGAAGCGGAGCTGAACATCGCACTGAAGATCGATCCCCGTTCGGAACCGGCGCGCCAGACCATGGACGTGTTGAAAGCGATGAAGGGAGGGAAATAGGCTTGGACGAAGACCTCCACGCAAATTTCCGGGCTGAAGTGGCGTGCTACAGTGCAGCTGAACCCATGCCGACGATGGAGAACCTGAGTGCGCTGACGGGGATTCCGGTAGAGCAGCTCGTGCGGTACGTCCTGGTAAAGTACGCCAGTTCGGCCCCGGATGCGCTTCTTGCGATGGGGCCCGTTGTTTTCCGACAAATGCGCGAGCATGTCGCCAAAGCGGAGGCCGCGGGTACCGATGAAGCGCGGCTGCAGACGTATGCTGCACTGCGCGACATGATCGCTTGGCTTGGAACAGCCGAAGCCTAGGCGGACGTACGCCTACTTCGCCGTTGTGACGCGCCAAATCGACCGGGACCCGTCATCCGTCACAAGCAAAGATCCATCCGCCCCGGTCGCAACACCCACCGGACGGCCCCAAACATCGCCCGACTCGGTCACGAATCCGGTTAGAAAATCCTCGTAGATCCCCGACGCCTTGCCCTTGGTCAACGGAATCCGCACAACTTCATAGCCGGTGCGGACCGACTTGTTCCACGACCCGTGCTCGGCCGCGAAGATGTCGCCGTCATACTCCTTCGGGAACATCTTCCCGTCGTAGAAGGTCATCTGCAGCGAGGCGTTGTGCGGCTGCAGAAGAACATCGGGCACAATCACCTTGTCCCGTAGCTCCGGATGTTTGCCCTCGTGCCGGGGGTCCTGATTGCCGCCGATATAGAACCACGGCCACCCATAAAAACCACCTTCCTTCACGCTGGTCACATAGTCCGGGACCAAATTGTCCCCCAGCGCATCCCGCTCGTTCACTGAGCACCAAAGTTCTCCCGTCCCCGGGTTCACAGCAATCCCGACGGGATTCCGAATTCCAGCACCGTACACCTTTACAAACTTGCCATCCGGCGTGTATTGGAGGATGTTGGCCCGCAGTTTTTCACCCGGGGTGGTGTCCGGGTCGTCGACATTCGACCGTGAACCGACCGCGAGGAACAACTTCTTCCCATCCTGCGAGAAAGCCACATCCCTCGTGGAGTGCCCGCCGCCAGCGATACCCGAAATGACCGTCTCCGGTTCCCGGGTCGCCTTCAAGTCACCATTCTTATACGCGAAGCGCACTACCGACTCGGTATTTCCGATATAAACGTGGGTTGGATTCGGCCCCGGCGGATAGAAGGCGATCCCGAACGGCGACCGCAGGCCGGTTGCGAAAACCGATGCCTCCTGGGGTTTGCCGTCCGCCGTTATGCCGCGGAAAATCTTGATCTCGCCCGACCCAACGGTTTCCGCGACAAACAGATCCCCATTCGGAGCGCGGCGGATGATGCGCGGGTTCCTGAGTCCAGTGGCGTAGAGGTTGACCTTGAATCCGGCCGGGGCCACCGGCATTGCTCCATCCGGACGCGGAACCATGCGCGCACCATTGGATGAGGACGGCGTAGCGCCGGGCTTCGGCAGGTCCTTGGCCGAAATATGCCGCCAAACACCCGCTTTCACGTTGTTAAAGCTCGCAAAAGCGGCCTCGCCGGTAAGCACGTTCTTCGGATCTGTGCCCGCAGTGGCAAAGTGGGCGGCCGCAGCACAGGCCAGGATGATGGCAATCGATGCTGACGCGCGAAAATTTTTTTTCAGGAACATCTCGGCTGACATTCTACTTCGCCGCCCCCGCTGGGAAGAACTTGGGCCCCGCCGCGGCATCCCCGAAATCAAAACAGGTCGCATAGGCCAGGCGCACGATCTTCTCCATCTTCGGGTAATTGATCTTCTCCGCCGTGTCCGTAATCTGGTGGTAATCCGGATGGAAGCCCGTGAACCACCACACAGCAGGAATGTCGTGCATCAGCATCGGGTACTGGTCGCTGCGGAACAGCACGCTCAGAATCGTGTCGTCGTCCCACTTGTAGTTCAAATGCAGTCCGACCAGCTCATTCGACCGCACGACGGCCGACTTGTAATCCGGGCTGTACCGCGTTCCAATGATGTTGACCTCGTTCGACGTGTCCGCAGCGATATCGATCAATCCGTGCGTCTGGTTGCTGTCCTTCTCGTCCCGCCCGATCATGTCGAAATTGATCTGTGCCTTCGTGCCTGCAAGGGGCCGCAGCGGGTGCGAGGCGTAGTAGTACGCCCCCAGCAATCCCCGTTCCTCGGCCGCGAAAACCGCCAAAACAATCGACCGCTTCGGCTTCACCGGATTCTTCGCCAGCGCCCGGGCCATCGAAACCACGCCGACCGTCCCCGAGCCGTTGTCGTCCGCCCCCCGGTAAATCTCGCCGTCCACCCGGGTCCCGTCGTGGTCGTGGTGGGCGCTCACCAGAATTGTTTCGGCTTTCAGTGTGGGGTCGCTGCCCTCAATCATTCCAACCACGTTGTGAGAAACGCCGCGCTTGCGGTTGGAGGTTGCAATCCGCATCGAAGCATCCACACCGGCCAACGCCCGCGACTGCGATTTCAAAGTCGAATCAATCGCAGATTGCAGTTCCGGGCCCGTTTTCCCCGTCGATACCAGAAGCTCCGCCGCAACCTCCGCTGTCACGCTCAACGCCGGAATGGATTCATCGCCGTCGATGGCTTGAACGGGCCGCGGCGTCCGAAACTGCGCCCCCCGGCCTCCGGCGTCCAAGGAGCCTCTTTCATTCCCAGGCTTGTGGTTCGGGTCCGGAGCCATCAACACCGCAGTGGCACCGTGCTTCCAAGCGTTCGTCATCTTGGCCCGCAGGTTGGCGTACCGCGTATTCCCCTTGCCATTGAAGACGGAATTGGCGTCATACTCCTGCGGCTCGTGGTTGAAAACAAGGACAATCTTGCCCTTGGCGTCGATCCCGGCGTAGTCGTCATATCCCAGTTCCGGGGCCGTGATGCCGAAGCCCGCAAACACCACCTGGCCTTGGAAGACGCCGTCGTTCGGATACCCTCCCAGCAGCGCCGGAGCCTTGAATTCCTTCGCGGTGCCCTTCGACCGGATCGTTAGAACGGTCCGCTCCCGGTCCATCTTGTACTCCACCAAGGGCACAGGCTGGAAGAATGAATCGCCGACAAGGGGCTTCAACCCCGACTTTGCAAATTCAGACGCAATCCACTGGATAGCGGCGTCGTCGCCGGGCTCCAAGGACATGCGCCCCTGCATGGCATCGGAGGCCAGAAAGTACAAATCCGCCTTCAGTTTGGCCGCCGTGATGTCGTCCAAGCCGGTGGCAATACGGGTGCGGGTCTGACCCTGCACTACCGCCGCGAGGATGACCCCCAGGATGGGAGCGATGGGAGTAAGAAAGCGCTTCATCACCGCAGTGTACAGCCGCCCTCCCTGTGACAGCCCCGGAAGCTGTTTGAAAACGCCGAAATAATTCTGGACTGTTTTACGAAGCGATTCCGCATGCTCAGTTGGAAGGCCAAGAAGATCCGCAGTCTCGGAGGAGGCGGACGGATCATCGCAGCTGGCAATCCCAGCCGACACGTCGGCGAAACGCAGAGGAAAATGAATATGAAGAACAACAGGAAGAATCTCGCGGCGTCGGCGCTCTCGGCATCGCTACTTTTGGCAACCGGATTTGCACCAGCCGCTACCGCCGCCGGCATCATCGACCTCGGCCTCTACGCGGTTGGGGAAGGCGTCAACAATAGTGGACAGGCAGTGGGACGGATCGGCGTCGGGCTGTCGACCGCGTTTCTGTACTCGAACGGCACCAGCACCAGTCTCGGTGCGCTCGGCAGCCTGGGCAGCGATGCGCGGGCTATCAACAATGCGGGCACCATCGTTGGAGGTTCCCCCGCAAATGACGGCAAGAGCAAGGCCTTCGTTTACCAGAACGGCACCATGACCAACCTTGGTACGCTCGGGGGCAACTATTCGGAGGCTTGGGCCATCAGCCCCAACGGCATGATTGTGGGCGATTCGACCCTCGCGGGAGACTCCACCAGGAACGCGTTCCTCTATAGCGGCTCCATGAGCAACCTCGGCAACAGGGGCGGCTTGTACGCCTCAGCCGCCGGAATCAATGACAGTGGCAGCATCGTCATGACGGACCGGACCGGCGCTGGAAACACCTTCGAAGGCTATCTCTACTCTGGAGGTTCCGCAACCAAGCTGGGTACCCTCGGAGGTCTTTTCAACGTTCCGTCTGGCATCAACGCAAGCGGCCAAATCGTTGGCACTTCGGAAACCGCGGGCGGAATTCTGCATGCCTACCTGGACACCAACGGCACACTGACGGATATCGGTTCGAGCCTGGGCGGACACATCAGTTTCGGCAACGCGATCGACGACAACGGCGATATCGTCGGTGCAGCGGAACGCGGCAACGGAAATGTCGGCGCATTCCTCTACGCCAACGGGGCCATGATCGACCTGAATTCGTTACTTCCGGCTGGTTCTGGATGGACGGACTTGGACACAGCCTACGGAATCAGCAACGATGGCACCAAGATCGTCGGAACCGGCACCTTCAATGGAAACGCACACGGATTTGAGCTCGACCTGAGCGTAACCGCGACTCCGGAGCCCGGCTCCATGGGTCTGCTGGCCGCGGGGGCCGCGATGCTGGCCTACCGCTTGCGCCGCAGAAAGTAAGATACGGTGCAGCCCGGCGACGCCATTTGCCGCCGGGCTGCACCAAGGAATCTTACTTCGGGCACTTCCCGCCAGGGCAGCGGTTGTTTTCCTCGCACACGTATTCGAAGATCCCCATCTGCTCCCACTCCGGCTTGGCCTTCATTTCAAAGTCCTGGGACCACGGCTTGGTGAAGATCTTGGGATCGTCGATGGTGATCCGGTACCTCAGCGTGGTGGCATCCTTGCGAGAAATCCGTTCCGTGGCCTTCATGGCATCGGAGTGCATCCGCGATTCGTTCGGATTGGTATAAAAGTAGTCGTCCAACGACCAGCGCTTGAAATTCACCGTTTCAATCACCAGCGTTTCCCCCTCCCAGTGCCCCACCGGATCGCCGTAATACATCGGTTCCAATCCTTGCCGGTGCGGACGTCCGTCCAGCGGGATCATGCGGGTCACGTTCTGGAACTCGTGGAAGATTACCAAGTAGGAACCGTTCTGCACCAGCCGAACCGCATTGGCCGAGAGCATCCCACCCGGAAACCCGGCAGGCATGCAAAAATCCCGGGGCTCGTCGTGGCGCGCATCGCCAGTAGGCGGCTCGATGAACTTTTCGCCGCCCGGCTTCAGCGGTGCGAAGTACTTGCGGTCGAACACCGTGGCGGAGCCCTTGCCCTTCTCCCCGCCAATCGATTTCGGCCACTCGTAGATCCCGCTGAAATCGGGCTTCTGCCCGTGCAAAGTGGCAACCAGCAGCAGTGACGCTACCAGCAGACGCCCCCTCACTTCTTGCCTCCGTTCTCCGCCGGCAGCTTGTCCTCGGCCGAAGCGGTGAACACGGCCCGACCGTCTTCGAACGTCACCCGGCCGCCCGATCCGTTGTTGGAACCGTCCTTGGCCCGGAATCCCTCCACCTTGATCTTCATACCCGGCTTGATGGAATCCCGTAGAATTCCCCGCCGCATCAATTGCCCAGGCGCCCCGCCGGAAAACGCCCAATTGGTCAGCTTGCCGGAATCGTCTTTCACATCCACATAGAACCATACGTGCGGATTCTGCCACTCCACCTTGGTGACAACGCCGGTGACCTTTACCGGATTCTTGTCGTCAAACTCGGCGGCGAACGAATGGTGTGCCCCTACC
>CAITMP010000227.1 GCA_903893525.1 uncultured Acidobacteriia bacterium
CCTTTTCAGGGGTCCGGTGCCACCCTGCAAATTTCCGCCGGAGGGGGCAGTATGCCCCGGTGGAATCCGAACGGCCGGGAACTCTATTACCTGTCCAGGGATGGGAACATGATGGCGGTCAGTCTTTCCGGTTCGCCAAGCCGACTGGTTCCCAGTGCTCCGTCCCCGCTGTTTCCTGTCCAGATTCCTGCCTCCGACAACAAGCAAGGGTATGACGTCGGCAGGGGAGGCCGGTTCTTGATCAACTCTGAAATGGAAATCGCCGATGATCCCATCCGCTTGGTGCTCAACGCGCAGGTTCGGCTCAGGTAGCCCGCTGGTCCATCATAATGGTGTAGGCAACCAAAGGATGACCAAACAAGGATGACCAGACAAAGATGACCCGAAGATTCTGGCAAATTTTTCTGCCGGTGATTTTTCTGCTTGCGCCGGGAGCCGTGGCGTCAGCCGTAGCCGACCCCGGGCCGTTCCGGTTTGCCGGTTCACCCTCATACGTGATGGCCAGGAATACGACCTCCGCCACCTTGTCCCTGGAGACAGATCGAAACGCCACCTGCAAGTTCAGCACGACTGCCAGTAGCGACTTCACCGCAATGACCGCCTTTGCCACCACGGGTGCCGTCAGCCACAAGAATCCCATCAACGGCCTGACCAACGGCGCAAGCTACTACTATTACGTGAAATGCGCCGACGCGTCGGGTCTCCAGAACAGCGCCGACTACGCCATCAACTTTAGCGTCCCCAGCACAGACCTGCAAACTGTCCAAGCAGCCCCGGTCTTCGGCGTTTCGAACATCACAATCAGTAACGTCACCACAACGTCGGCCGTAGTCAGCTGGACCACCAGCGTGCCAACCACAGGCCAAGTCTTCCAAGTAGATAATACGCTTTCAGCAGAGATGAAGCGCTACCCCGATCTTCCCA
The DNA here is from genome assembly GCA_903893525.1 of uncultured Acidobacteriia bacterium. Lineage (GTDB taxonomy): Bacteria > Acidobacteriota > Terriglobia > Bryobacterales > Bryobacteraceae > BOG-234. The sequence continues at coordinate 925 of CAITMP010000227.1, forward strand.
GCCCTTCTTTTTCAACGAGCCACTCGGTTGCAATGACCAATCTGTATCCGGGCACCACTTACAAGATCTATGTTGTGTCCATGGACGCCGGTGGCCAAATTTATACTGATGTCCCCAGTGTTTACGCAATCCCGGCCCCTGTCTTTACGACCTTTACCACGACAGCGGCAAGCGGCGGTGCAACCTCCTCATTCCGGATCGACACGGTGGGCCCGAAAAATGTCTACGCCGGAGACGATCTGTATTTTACCTATCGACCGATCGCATTGAGTGGCTCCATTGTCGCCCCGTGGGTGTATCCGGTATACCAGGTCAGCGGCCTACCTGCCTCGATCACGCCCCACGTCATGTGCGCCTTCAACGCCGTCGCCAACAATGACGCCGCGGACAACTGGGGGAACAACGGTTGCTACGACCGGACTTGGTCCACCATCCGTCTTCGCGTTGATGCCTCCACAACTCCCGGCGCTTACACCGCCAGTTTTGTCTTTAAGGACGGAGCAAACGCCACGGCCAGCTATGCCTATTCGTTCAATGTTCTCCCGCGGCCTTCCGCCTTCACACCCACGCCACCCACTTCATTTCCCTTGATCCCGGGAGTTGAAAACTGGCAGAGCAACATGAACACCTGGGGACAGTACCACTGCGGACTCGTTATGCAATACGGGGCGGGCGTTGCGCTCGATACCAATGCCCTCAACACCTGGTGGTACTACGATGGAGGCCGGGTGTTCCTCCAGATTGCGGACTACACCGGTGACTACGCGACCTATGTTCCGTGTGCGCAGCGAGTCTTCGCTGACTATGCCAACTATGTCCACTCCAACAACGGTCAAATCGCCGGATGGCGCAAGTTTCCGCAAGGGCTCGCCATGAACTACTGGAGATACGGCGGTTCTGCGAGCGGCCAGGCAGTCGTCGACCTTTACAGGACCAGCGCGAACGTTTCCATCGACTACGGCGCATTGGCCGATCCCGGCCACGTGCGGGAACTGTCGTACGGCATCGACGACATGATATACGGCGAACTGATCGGCCAGCCGCACAATCCATACCTCGAAATCTCGATCAACGCCGCCCTCGGGCTCGTGGACCAATTCTTCGTATCCAACCCGAGGCAGTCGAACCAATCTTTCTTCACGGGTAAGCTCCTTGAGGCCTTGATTTCGTATTACCAGCTCACAGGCGATTCGAGGATTCCCCCAGCCATCAAGACCGCCTTGGATTGGACTTGGAACAATTCAGTCGATCCGGTCACGCACAAGCTCGCCTACGATGCCTTCTTTGTGCCAATGCGACTGTCTATCACCGAGAGCTTCAACAATCTGGTCCTCCCGGCTTGGGCCTGGTACTGGAGCATTACGGGCGACGACACATACCGAGCCCAAGGCGACATTCTCTTCCAGTACGGCACCGACGCGGCTCGGATCGTTTACGGGAAGTGGTTCAACCAGAACTTCGCTTGGAGTTTCGACTACGTCCGCTACCGGAGCGGCTTCAACGTTTCCACCATCAGCCGCGCCGGCAATCCGGCGTTTTCCTCTTCGTCCACCGCGCCTGTCGTTTCGGCGGTAACCGTTTCCAACGTCACCGCCTCATCGGCGGATATCAGTTGGGTTACCGACCTGCCAGCCGACTCCCAGTTGGACTACGGCACTACATCCGCATACGGCCAGAGTCTGCCGTCCAACAACATCGCATCCACTCGGCACCGCCTAACTGTTTCAGGCTTGACGCAAGGAGCCACTTTCCATTTCCGGGCGCGGTCGCGCAGCCAAGGGGGTGGCATTGCCAACTCTTCCGACAGCATCTTTACGGTGCTTGGAGTCCCTGCAGCCCCTTCGGCGGTTTCCGCGACCGCCCGCCCCAACGGCGCGGTCGTCTCTTTTACTCCTGGACCCGACGGCGGATCGTCCATCCTAGCCTACAAAGTGATCTCGAACTCGGGAAACACCGTTGCCACCGGAACCGGGAGCCCGATTACCTTGACCGGCTTGACCAGCGGAGTCGCGGTTACATTCACTGTTGTCGCGGCGAATGCTGTCGGCGACTCCCTCCCATCCGCAAGCTCCAACGCGGTTATCCCGCTGCCCCCTGCGGCACCCAATGTTACGGCCCAGTTCGGCATCGCGCTGTCGGCCGCGGCATTGAACCGGGCCACCAACAGAATGGTGCAAACGGTCACTCTTAGCAACAATGGCGCGGCACTGGCAGCTGCCGCGCTCGTGATCGATGGACTCGCTTCCGGCGTGTCCCAGTTTTCGCCGTCGGGCACCACAGCCTATTCGACGCCTGCGGGAAGTCCTTTCACCGAATTGGGTGTGGTGGCTGCGGGTGCCCAGGTCAAGATCAAGGTCGAGTACGTGAATCCAAGCAATGTGCCGTTGTCATTCAAGACTCGCGTGATTGGCGCTGGATCGCGCTAGCGCCCGTGATTTGGGCTCCTACTGGTCCTTCATATGACGTACGAACGACAGGATATCGAACTTCTTGACTGCCCTGCCAGGGAAAAAGCTATTGATGGCATCCGTCTCATCGTTGAATACCTCGAAGATCGTGTCGATCTTGGTCATCACCAGCAGTTCCAGGTTTCGGCGGTTCAGGTTGAGCAGCTTCGCAGTCCCTTCGGTCTTCGTCAAATTCGTGTAGCAGTAGACCAGTGCCCCGAGGCCGGTGGAGTCGATGTAGTCGACCTCCCGCAGGTTCAAGATCAGCTTGACGCCGGGTGCCAGCGCTCCCAGAGCCTCCCGCAGGGTGGAGACCGGTTGTCCGGCGATCAATCTCCCCTTCATGTCGAGGATTGTGATCCCCTCCCGTTCGCGCTGCGTGATTTCGAGCTGCATGTATACCTTATAGTTTAAGTTCTTGCCGCGACGATTTCCCCCGGACTCAAATTTTTCGCATCAACCGGACACCTGGGGCATATGGTTATAGAGGGGGATCTGGTGGGCCGCAACTGGACGGAACGGGAATGGCGTGATCGGGATGGGCAACTTCGCGACCGAATCCGCCGCGTCCGGCAGCCTGCGCGGGCGTGGCCGCTCCTAACCGCAGGAGCCCGTGGCATTCTGCGAAACTACAGTACCAGCTTCTTCCTCGTGACCCGTTTTCTGCCTCCAGTCAAGCGTGCCGAGGTCGAACTCGTATATGCGGCGGTCCGGTACCCGGATGAGATCGTGGACACATTCCCGCTTTCCGCTGCGGACCGCCTCAAACAGCTTGGATTTTGGCGCGACGATTACGTAAATGCGTTGGGGTCCAAAACTTGGATGGACTGCGTGAATGCCGGAACTCCTCTATGGGTGGCTGGTTTTGCCGAAGTGTCCCGCAGGGCAAATATTCCGGATGCCTACTACCATTCATTCCTCGACGCGATGGCGGCGGACGCCAACCCCCGCACCTTCGCCACCTTGGAAGACCTGATCGACAATTACATCTACGGAAGCGCGATCGTTGTTGGGTATTTTCTGGCCCACATCTACGGGGCGGCCTCACCCGCCGATTGGGGCCGGACGATGGCGAGCTCCCGGAACCTCGGAATCGCTCTCCAACTCACGAATTTCCTGCGCGATGTTTCCGAGGATCAGAACCGGGGCCGTGTGTACCTGCCTCAGGACATGCTGGCTGCGGAGGGAATCCGGGTCTTGGACTGCTCCGACCCGGCCCAGGCGGAGCCCTTGAAACGGGTGTTGCGCCGGCTGGTGGAAATCGCCGAGGACTACTACCGGTTGAGCGAGAAGGACCTTGATGCCTTTGCGCCAGACTGCCGTTGCGCCATCCACGCCTGCATTCGGGTCTACCGGAAACTCAATGAGCGGATCGGCCTGAGCCCGAAGGGAATTTCGCACCGCGAGAGCGTTCCCATGTCGGAGAAAATGGCGGCACTGCCGCCGTCCCGCTACTGGCGCGTTCCGCTCGCGCTTCTGGGGGGCATTTGACGCGTCGAATCGGAATTATCGGGGCTGGTCTGGGCGGACTGAGCGCCGCCATTCATCTGCGGTTGGCGGGGCATGAGGTTACCATCCACGAGGCGAACCCGGAGGTTGGCGGTCGCGCCAGCCGAATTGTCGACCAAGGGTTCCAATTCGACACAGGTCCGTCCCTTCTCAACTACCCCTGGGTTTTCGAGGAATTGTTTCAGGCTGCTGGCCGACGCTTCGGCGACTATGTGGATTTGATCCCCGTGGATCCATCGGTGGAATTCCGCTGGCCGGACGGCGAGTATTTCCGCCTTTCCAGCGACATGCGTGCGCTGCTGGCCGAATCTGAGCGCGTAGATCCCGGCTCCCGCCCGGGCATGACAGCATTCTTCGCCGATGCCGCCGCCAAGTACCGTCTTTCCTTCGACAAGCTGGTGACGCGGAACGAGGACAATCCCCTCCGCTGGATAGCGGCGTTGAAGCCATCGGAAATGTGGCGCACCGGAATCTGGCGCTCTTTGGATCAGGAACTGCGCCGCTTCTTCCCCTCCCGGCGCATCCGGGAGGCATTCGGATCCTACGGAATGTATCTTGGCGGATCGCCCTACGAACTGCCAGGGGTGTTCTCCATCCTGCCTTATGGCGAATTAGCCTACGGCCTTTGGTTGCCCAAGGGTGGAATCTACGGTCTCGTCCAAGGAATCGAGCGGTTGGCTTTGGAGCTGGGGGTTGTCATTCGTACTTCCTCCAAAGTTCGTTGCATCGCCCACACTGGGGGCCGGGTGACGGGAATCGAGCTTGCGTCAGGAAAGATACTGCCCTACCAAGTAGTGGTCTCCAACGTGGATGTGCCCACCACGGACCGCGATTTAGCCCGCCAACCGTTCAAGGCTCCGAAAATGACCCCCGGCGTGCTGACCTTCTACTGGGGCGTGCGGGGAAAGGTTGAAAACATCGGTCACCACACCATCTTCCTGCCCCAGGATTACAAGGCGGCCTTCGACGATCTATGCACCGCCAAGCGCATTCCCGAGGGGCTGCCCTTTTATGTGGCTGTCCCCTCTGAATCCGACCCGAATCTGGCCCCCGCCGGGGACTCCGCCGTGTTCGTCCTCGTCCCGACGCCGCTGATCAGCGACCTTCCGGGCATGGATTGGAGCCGGACAGTTCAGGAGTTGCGTGCCAAGGTGTTGGACCGCATCGGCCTGGACCCGTCCAGAATCGTCGTCGAGCACGCATGGACGCCGGTGGAATGGCGGGATCGGTTCGGCCTGTTTGACGGGTCGGCCTTCGGCGCTGCCCATACGCTGCCCCAGATCGGCCCCCTGCGTGCCCGGAATTACTCCAGGAAGATCGCAGGCCTCTACTATGTGGGTGCTGGGACCACACCTGGAACGGGAATGCCGATGGTTGTTCTTGGCGGCAAGATGACGGCGGAAAGGATCGCAGCCCGTGAACGTTAGGAAGTACGGCCAGGGACCGCGCCATTTGCTCTGTCTGCATGGGTGGAGTGGCAGCCACACCACCTTTGCTCCATTGGCGGATCCCGAATTCACCTTGTGGTGTCCGGACCTGCCAGCAACCACGGCCGACGGAGTTGCCAACGGTTTGGCATCGTTGATACGCCGTATGCCGGGTCCAGTCGAGATCGTGGGTAACTGCAGCGGAGCCATTTATGGCCTTTTGGCTGCGCAAAGGGTGCCCGTCGCGAGGATCGTCCTCATCGACGCCTTCGCTTTTTGGCCAGCCTACTTCCAACTTTTCCTGATCCCTGTTTGGGGGCGGCTGGCATATATGTCCGCTTTCGCCAATCCCATCGGGCGCTGGATTGCCAACCGGTCGCTCGCCGGGCATCGCACGGAGGAGACGGATCTAACGGACGGATTTTCTCGCGTGGACCATGACGCCACCTACAGGCATCTCCAAATCCTCTCGTCTATCGGTCCCGCATCCCAGTTTGCCTCGGCGCGCGGCGACATCGATATTGTTTACGGTGAACGGTCTTTTGCCGCTGTCCGGAAATCCGCAGCTATCTGGAAGGGCATCTTTCCCCGAGCACGCCAGTTTCGGCTTGATGGGGCAGGCCATCTACCCATCTTGGAAGCGACGTCCCAGCTTAAGACAATTCTGATGCAGGAGGTGCCATGTCCAGTTCGGTAGCGCCTTGCGGTCCGGTGGCCAGCCTGCGGGGCTGCATTGAAATGGCTTTGGAGAAGAGCCTTCCGACCTGCACCCTGCCCGGCGGCGAGATTCTCAACGAGGCAGTCCGGTCCGCCGTCTATCCCGGTGGCAAACGCATGCGGCCACTATTCACTCTGTTGGCCGCCCAAGCCGCCCAAGTCGACGTGGAACGGGCACTTGCCGCGGCCTGCGCTGTCGAGTTGCTCCATTCCAGCTCCCTCGTCTTTGACGATCTACCTTGCATGGACGACGCCGTCCTGCGGCGGGACCGGCCGCCGTTGCACCGCGTCTACGGCGAGCCCGTGGCCCTGCTGGCCGGACTGGCGCTCCTGAACCAAGCCTACCTTCTGTTTTCGGCCTCGCCCGCGCTGGTCCGTGAGGCGGCCGAATGTATCGGGATGAACGGCATGATCGGTGGGCAGTCGCTCGATCTCCATGAAGCCAAGACCGACTTGGCCAGCCGCGACCGGAAGACCACAGCCCTAATGCGTCTAACCTTGACTGCGGGAGCGATTGCTGGCGGGGCCTCCCCGTCCGCCGTGGCCGCCTTGGCCGAATGCGGCGAGCGTTTGGGCCGAGCCTACCAGATGCTGGACGATCTGATGGACGTCCAAGAGGATGACCGCTACTCGCGTACCGCATGGAATGTTACCTTGGAACACGTGTTCACCGAACTCGCTAGTTGCCTCGACGGCTTGCAAGCGGTATTCGGTGATTCCTCGAAGCCCTTGGCATCCATGGTGGAGGCTGTTTTCAAGTCCGCGTCCGCCCGGCAGGTTGCCGCTTGACCTTGGACCAGCCACTAACGCCGGACCATCTACTTTTGGCTCTTGCCTGCTTCTTTCTGGCCATCGCCCTTGCCAATTCCCTGTTTTTTCCGTCTCTAACACGCCGTAGCACCGACGGTAGAGTTTCGATTCTAATTCCTGCCCGCAACGAGGAATCGAATCTTCCCGGCTGCCTGATTGCCGCCTTGGCCACTGATGCGGCGGAGGTCGTTGTCTGCGACGACCATTCAACGGACGGCACCGCCAGTGTCGTGCAGGCGTTTGCCTCCATCGACCCGCGTGTCCGTCTGATCCAGGCGGGAACGCTACCCCCCGGTTGGATGGGCAAGCCCTTCGCGTGCAAGGCGCTTTCGGAGTCCGCCCGCAATCCTTGGATGCTCTTCCTCGACGCCGACACGCATCTCCAGCCCGATGCCACTTCCCGGATGGTTGCCGAGTGCATCGCTCGCAGGTTGACACTTCTTTCCTGTTGGCCCAGGTTGGAGATGGAGTCCTGGGCCGAACGGCTCTTGATGCCGACGTTGAATTTCGTAGTGTTTTCGATCTTTCCGGGCCCGCTCTCATCGTTTCTCGGATCGCCAAGCCTCGGTCTGGCCCACGGTGCCTGCATCATGGTCAACCAGGAGACCTACCGCAAACTGGGTGGCCACGACTTGGTGCGAGGAGAGATCTTTGAGGACACCCGTTTGGCGCAGCTCTGGCGTCGGGCTGGCGAACGCGGCTTGTGCGTCGATGGTAGCGAGGTTGTCCGCGTCCGCATGTACGATGGCTTCAGGGGGATCTGGCTGGGTTTCCAGAAGAATTTTTATCCCGCTTTCCGCCATGGTGCCAGTTTCGTCGCGTTCCTGATCCTGCACGGCGGGGTTTTCCTGGCCGCGTTTTGTTTTTCGTGGCGAGCGGCCGTTGTTATCCTGTTGACCCGCTTGGTGCTGGCCGTCCGATTCCGGCACCCCCTGTTCAGTGTCGTTGCGCATCCGGTGACCGAGATACTGCTGATCGCCCTGGGCCTCTCCTCTTGGTGGCGGTGCGCCACAGGAAGGGGCGTTGCTTGGAAGGGGCGGATTTACAAGGCAAACGCATGAAGACCAGGAATGCAGTTGTGGTTGGCGGTGGGTTGGGCGGTCTTGCGGCTGGCGTCCGGCTCCGCGCGGCTGGCTGGCAGGTCACGATCTGTGAGGCGGGGCCGACTTTCGGTGGCAAGATGAACACCTGGTCGAAGGATGGCTTCACCTTTGACACCGGCCCGTCCCTGATCACAATGCCCTGGGTTTTCCGCGATACTTTTGCAGCAGCGGGGGCCCGATTGGAGGACCACGTCGAGCTGATCCCACTCGATCCGATTTGCGAATACCGGTTCGATGACGGGATGCGTTTCGACTACGGGTCGCAACTGCCGGATTGGCTCGCCACCCTCAGGAAGATCGCGCCCGGCGATGTGGACGGATTCTTCGGTTTTCTCAACCTTGGCGCGCGGTTGTTCGAAGTGTCCGAGGCCACGTTCTTCCGCCGGTCTCCGTTTGAAGCCCCGTCACCGGGCGAGTGGCGTGCCCTCCGCCATGTGCCCTTGCGGCATGGCTGGGGAAATTACCGCAAGGCGGTGGAGCATTTCTTCCAGAGTCCGTATTTGCGCCAGCTTTATTACCGCTATCCGACCTACGTGGGCTCCTCGCCGTACCTCTCGCCCGCCACCCTGGCTGTGATCCCCTACATCGAGTACGCATTCGGAGGGTATGCCGTACGCCACGGACTGTACGGTATTGTTCAAGGTCTGGTCTCCATCGCGCGCCGTCAGGGCGTGGAGCTGCGACCCGGGTCGCGTGTTTCCCGTATCCTGACCGGTGCCGGAAAGGCGAAC
>CAITMP010000228.1 GCA_903893525.1 uncultured Acidobacteriia bacterium
CCCTCCTCGAAAAGTGGATCGACCAGGGTGCCGACTGGCCCGCCACCGCCAACGCCGTAAAGCATTGGGCATGGGAGCCCATCCGCCGCCCCGCGCCACCCGTCACCAAGCTGGCCGCGTGGCCCTCAAACGAAATTGACCGCTTCATCCTCGCCCGTCTCGAAAGGGAATCCATCGCGCCCTCCCCCGACGCCGACAAGACCACACTCCTGCGCCGGGTGTCACTTGACATAACCGGCCTGCCCCCCACGCCCCAGGAAACCGCCGAATTTCTCGCCGACACCCGGCCCGACGCCTACGCCCGCCAAGTCGACCGCCTCCTCGCCAGCCCCCACTACGGCGAAAAATGGGCCCGCCCCTGGCTCGACATGGCGCACTATGCCGATTCCGACGGTTTTGAGAAGGATCTCGTCCGCCCCTGGTCCTGGCGCTTCCGCGATTGGGTCATCAACGCCTACAACAGCGATCTCCCGTACGACAAATTCGTCACCCTCCAGATCGCGGGCGACGAACTGCCGAACGCCACCGCAAACGACCGCATCGCCACCGGTTTCTACCGCAACACCATGACCAACCGTGAGGCCGGCGTCGACCGCAAGGAAGCCCGTTTCGACCAGCTCATTGATCGCACCGGCACCACCGCCACCGTTTTTCTCGGCCTCACCGTGCGGTGCTCCCAGTGCCACGACCACAAGTACGACCCCATCACCCAAAAGGACTACTACCGTCTGATGTCCTACTTCGCCGCCTCCGACGAAATCGACATCGACGCTCCCCTGGGTGGTGAACTGGGTTCCTATCTGCGCGCCAAGCCCGACTACGAAAAGAAGCGCGCCGACCTCATGGCGCAGTACAACGTCGCCGAGCACCAGAAGCAATGGGAAAAGGACATGATCGACAACATGGACCATCCCGGCCGCTTCCTCGACTGGGATTTCCAGGTCACCGAGATCCGTGGCGGCTTCGACCATGCCGAGCGCGTCATCCGCACCCCTGTGGAAAAGCGTTCCGTCTACGACGCCCGCCGCATGACCTACCGCCTGATCCGCCTTCCCGGCCCGCGCATCGGAGCCGACAAGGAGCTTTCGGCCAAGTTCAAGGAACTAAAGGAAAAGCTCGACGCCCTCGACAAGGAGTTCCCGGCCCTCAGCATGGCCTACACCATGGAGGACCGCCCGGAATACCCCGCCAACCACGTCGCCATTCGTGGCGACTACAAGAATCCCGGCGATGAAGTCCAGCCCGGCACCCCGGCGTTTCTCACCAAGACCCCGCCCCAGGGCAAGTCCCGTCTGGATCTGGCGAAATGGATTCTCGCTCCCGAGAACCCCTTGGCCGCCCGTGTCGCCGCCAACCGTGTTTGGCAGGAACTGTTCGGACGTGGCATCGTTGCCACTTCCGATGATTTCGGCACCCAGGGCGACCGCCCGTCGCATCCCGAACTCCTCGACTACCTCGCCACCGAATACCGGCGCCTGGATTGGAGCCAGAAGGCCTTGATCCGTGAGATCGTACTCTCGCGCACCTATCGCCAGTCCTCCAAAACGCGGCCCGATCTCGACGACAAGGATCCGGAAAACATCCTCCTGGCCCGCCAGTCCCGCATCCGCATGCCCGCCGAACTGATCCGGGACAACGCGCTCTCCGCCAGCGGTCTGCTCGACGGGGATATCGGAGGTCCCAGCATCCGCCCCTTCCAGCCCGTGGGCGTGGCGGAACTCGGCTATTCGGTGAAAAAGTGGATCGAAAGCCCCGGTCGTGAAAAGTACCGGCGTGGCCTCTACATCCACTACCAGCGCACCACGCCCTATCCGTTCCTGGTCAATTTCGACGCCCCGGATTCCACCCTCGCCTGCACCCGTCGGCGCAATTCGGACACAGCCCTGCAGTCCCTGAACCTGCTCAACGACCCGGCGTTTTTCGAAGCCGCCCAAGCCCTGGCCGCGCGCTTGGACTTGGAGGCCCCAGCCGAGTTCCGCCCCCGGCTGGACCACGCCTTCAAATTGGTGGTAAACCGAACCCCAACGGAACGCGAAGCCTCCCGCCTCGCCGCCTTCTACGACACCCAGGGATGGGTAGGCATCTGCCGAGTCCTCCTAAATCTGGACGAATTCATCACCCGGGAATAACTTATTATCAAAAATAACGGCTAGCCAATGTGGGGCAGCCATTCTTGGCTGCAGCCGCCTTTTAGGCGGCCATAACCGCAACCTCCTACGCGCCAGCGTCCCAAATCCCCCTACCCACCCAACCCCGGCACACCCGCCGCACTTCGTGCATTGCGCACAGCCCGCAGCACCGCCATCGCCAGCACCTCCGACGCCGCAACCCCAACCGCGTCGATGCTGGCCTTTTCCTTCCCCACCGAAATCGCGAACGTGATGTCCCCGTCCGCCATCGTGTTCACAGGCGAAATGGTCCGGGCCACCCCGATGCTCGCCAATGCCGCCAGCTTGTTCGTCTGGACCTTGTCCAGCTTCACATTGGTGGCCACCACGGCCAGCGTCGTGTTCCCCCGGAACGGCTGTCCCGCCACCCCGTGCCGCATCGCCGCCGCCGACCCGACAAACTCCCGGCTCTCCGCCGACTTCCGGGCACCCGCCACCACCTTGCCCGTCTCCGGATCAATCACGTCGCCCAGCGCGTTCACCGCCACCAGCGCCGCCACCACCGCCCCGTTGCCCAAGGTCAACGACGCGCTCCCGATCCCGGCCTTCATCGCCTGCTTCATCCCGAACAGCTTCCCCACCGTGCAGCCCGTACCGGCACCCACATTGCCTTCCACAACCGGTCCGTCGCTCGCCGCGGCTACAGCCGTCGCACCCATTTCGAGGCCGGGCCGGACATCGGGCTTGCCGATCCCCAAATCGAACAGAATCGCCGACGGCGCAATGGGTACCCTCGCAACTCCGGTGTTGAAACCGACCCCCATCTTCTCCAGAGCCCGCCGCACCCCGCACGCCGCCTCCAGCCCGAACGCGCTGCCGCCGGAGAGCACAATGGCGTCGATGAACTGGGTCACGTGCCCCGGATCCAGCGTGTCCAGTTCGCTCGAACCGGTCGCCGATCCCCGGACATCCACGCCGCCCACGGCCTCGGGACCGCACAGGATGACCGTGCATCCGGTGTGCGCATCGGCGTTGGTGGCGTGCCCCACACGGATCCCCGGGACGTCTGTAAGGCCTTTCATTTGTTCCCTCTCCCCGGCGCGGCTGGCGGTAGACCCGCCCGGTATGCTAGCATCGGTTCGTAATCCATATCCAGACCCGTGCTTGACTTTCTCAAGGGCCCGCTCGAGGCAATCCAGGAATTCTACCTGCTCACGGGCCGGGCGCTGCGGAATATTGCCCGCAAGCCCCACTATAGCGACGACATCAAGATCCAGATGGATTCCATCGGTGTCGGCAGCATCCCCATCGTACTCCTGACCGGCTTTTTCTCCGGTGCCGTCATGTCGCTCCAGATGGGCCGCGCACTCCAGCAATACGGTCAGACGGGCCGGACCGGCACTGTGGTCTCGATCATCCTGGTGCGCGAACTTGGACCGGTGCTCACCTCGCTGATGGTCGCGGGACGCAATGCCTCGGGAATCGCCAGCGAACTCGGCTCCATGAAGGTCACCGAGCAGATTGACGCCATGCGCGCGCTCGGCACCGATCCCGAACAGAAACTGGTCACACCCCGCATGATCGCCACGGCCGTCATGCTCCCCTGCCTCACCGTGATCGACGATTTCGTCGGCATGCTGGGCGGCTGGCTGATCGGCAAGCTGGTCTACGATCTCGACTGGCTCCAATATTGGTCCCAGGCATGGCGCGCTCTCGATTGGACCGACGTGATCCAAGGCCTGCTGAAACCGTTCGTGTTCTCGTTCGTGGTTTCCCTCATCGGCTGTTTCTACGGACTGAAGGCGTCCGGCGGCACACAGGGCGTCGGCAAGGCCACCACGCAGGCGATGGTTGCCGCGTCCGTCACCATCCTGATCCTCAATCTCTTCATGGGCTTGATTTTCGTCAAGTACACCGGGAACTGATGCGGTCCGACAAGAGCCTGCTGTGGTTTGACAGCGTCAAGGTATCTTTCGGGGATGTCGCCGCCTTGGATGGTGTCTGTTTCAATGTCCGCGAAGGCGAAACCCGAATCGTGTTGGGTGCTGCGGGCAGCGGCAAGACAGTCATGCTGAAGACCGCCATGGGCCTCAACCGGGCGTCAGCGGGCAAGGTGACGCTCCTGGGCGAGGACATTACCCACAAGCCCGAAAACGACTTGTTCGCCATCCGTTCCAAGGTCGGCATGCTGTTCCAGGAATCGGCGCTGTTCGATTCCATGACCATCGCGCAGAACGTGGCCTACCCCCTGCTGAACCAGCAGGGGGAGCGCATGCCCAGGGAAAAGATGGAGGAAGCTGTCCGCGGCTCCCTCCGTTTCGTCGAACTGGAGCACACCATGCTCAAGTACCCCAGCGAACTGTCCGGTGGCATGCGCCGCCGCGTCGCCATCGCGCGCGCCGTCGTCACCAAGCCCGCGTTGCTGCTCTACGATTCCCCCACTGCCGGTCTTGATCCCATTACGGCCCACACCATCATGGCTCTGATCGTGAAGGAGCGCGATGTCGACAACACAACCGCACTTGTAGTGACCCATCGCTACCAGGATGGCAACCTGGTGGCCAACTTCCGCTACAATTCGAGTAGTGGCCGCTTGGACCCTTGCGCCGACGCGGCGGAGAACACCATCTTCATGGTGCTCAAGGAAGGTCGCTTGGTCTTCGAGGGGAAGCAGTCGGAACTGGAAGCCTCCAAAGATTCGTATATATCCAAGTTCGTGAAACGGCCGGAGAAAAGCGGCATCTAGGACCGCAACAAGAAGATTATGGCATCCCAGAAAAGAGTCGGGTGGGCGCAGTTGCGGGTCGGTATCGTCGCGTCGATTGCGATGATCATCGCCGGATTGCTGATCTTTCTTTTGACCAGCCAGAGCAACATGATTACGGGCGAATTCGTCCTCCGCACCTTCATGGAGGACTCGGCCGGGATGGCGGAAAATGCCCCCGTGCGCCTCAACGGCATTTTCGTGGGCCACATCAGCAAAGTTCAGCTTTCGGGCTCGCACGATCCAAAGAAGACGGTCGAGATCTCCATGAAGATCTCCCGCAAGTATGTCGACCTGATCCCCGAGGACTCCAAGGCCGCCATCAGCGCCGCAAACCTGCTGGGTGACAAGTACATCAACATCACCAAGGGCACGCACCCCAAACGCGCCGCCGAGGGTGGGGAATTGCAGGCAGTGGAAACACAGGATATTCCGGAACTCCTTTCCCAAGCCTCCGGGTTGCTCGGGCAGTTCAAGGGAATTTTAGGCCGTGTGGACGGAATGCTCGCTGTGGTCGACAAGGGCGAGGGCAACCTGGGCAAGCTGTTGCACGATGACAAGCTCTACGACCGTTTCAACGCCACTTTGGGCGAGATCCAGCAGCTTGTGAAGGACGTCAAGAACAGCAACGGCTCGGTTTCGAAAATCCTCTACAGCCCGGAACTCTACGACGACATGCGGCGCCTGCTCAAGCGGGCCGACGACATGATGGCGCAGGTCCAGCAGGGCAAGGGCACGGCTGGCAAGTTGCTGTACGATCCGGCGATCGCCGATGAGAGCCGGGCGACCATCGCCGAGGCCAAGAAGATGCTGGAAAACCTCAACAAAGGCAAGGGCACCGCGGGCAAGCTCCTGACAGAGGACCAACTGGCGAACCAGCTTACCGAGATTGCCGCGAAGCTCAACACCGCGCTCGAAAACCTGAATGCCGGCAAGGGGACCATGGGACAGCTGTTGGTGAATCCGGAACTATTCAACTCGGCCAATTCCGTCGCCAAGGAGATGAACAGCCTCCTGGCCGACGTGCACAAGAATCCCAAGAAGTTCATCTCGATCCGTTTCACGATTTTCTAATGTTGCGGCTGATCGTCAATGCCGACGATTTCGGATTCACCCGGGACGTCAACGCGGGTATCGTGGAAGCCCACAGGCACGGGATTCTGACGGCGACAACGCTGATGGCGAACGGCGAGGCCTTCGACCAAGCAGTCGCGCTCTCCCGCGAGGTGCCGACACTCGATATCGGGGTCCACTTGGTGATGGTGCAGGGCCGCAGCGTTCTGGACCCGTCGCGGGAAATGCCTGCCACGGTACCCGATTTGATCCGGGCGTTGCTGCGAGGGGGGATTCCGGTGTACGAGGAAGCCCGCGCGCAGGTCCAGAGGATCGTGGCTGCCGGTATCCGGCCCAGCCACATCGATACCCACAAACATACGCACTTGCTGCCACCCGTCCTCGACGCCGTTTCGCGGGTGGCGCGCGAGTTCGGCATCGAATGGGTGCGACGCCCGTTCGATTTCGGAATTGATTCGGGTGCGAAAGCGTTGAAGCGCGCTGTTGCCGTTGGAATGCGCGCCATGGCGCCGAAGTTCGCGCGAACACTGGACGGACTGAAGACCACCGACCACTTCACGGGATTCCAGGTAACCGGACGGCTGGATTCCGGCAGCATGGCTGCGACACTTGAGCGGTTGCCCGAGGGCTTGACGGAATTCATGTGCCATCCGGGTCGGCTGGGGCCGGAGCTGCGGGCAGCGAAGACGAGGTTGAAGGAGAGCCGTGAGGTCGAGTTATCAGCCCTGACAGCCCCGGAGACGCGCCGGGTGCTGGAGCGGCGGGGGATCCGCTTGGTGAATTATCGGTCGCTTTAGCGTGGGCTCGGGAGAACCATGGAAATTCGGCAATTGGAGTTGTTTCTGGCGGTCATCGACTGCGGCAGCATGACGCGCGCGGCGGAGAAGCACTACATTTCACCCGGTGCGATCAGCATGCAGCTGCGGAGCTTGGCGGAGGAACTCCGGACGGATTTGTTTGTGAGGGCGGGGAAGCGTTTGGAGCCTACACCGGCCGCGCAGCGCTTGGCGGAACATGCGCGGGTGGTGGTGCGGCGGATTCGGGAGATCGAATTCGAATTTGAGTCCTCCGCGGAATCCGACAACCGACCATTCCACTTTGCCACCGGGGCCACCGCGTTAATTCACCATCTGGGGACGCCGCTCCAATTGCTTCGGCAGCGGTTTCCGAAAACACCGATGCAGATTACCGTATCCGCGACGGAGGAGATGGTGGCGGGGCTGCTGGACCGGCGGTTTGATCTGGCGATCATCACGCTGCCATTTCCCACGGAGGAATTGGTGGTGAAGCCTCTTTTCGAGGAGGAACTGCTGATTGTCCGCCACGCCGACACGCGGACCCGGAGCTGGCACATCGGCAAGATCCAATCATCGGAATTGGACGATGCGCCGTTCCTGCTGTACCCGCGACGGAGCAATATGCGGACGCTTATTGACGGGTTTCTAGGGAAGATCGGGGTTCGTCCGAAAGTGATCATGGAGGCCGACGATACGGCGGCTATTCTCCGGATGGTGGAGTCGGGATTTGGGTACAGCATTTTGCCTGAGGGAGCGCTGCGGAACCACCAGGGGCTATTCCGGGCGTTCCGGGTTCCTGAGCACACGATTTCCAGGGTGCAGGCCTTGGCGATGGCCAAGACAGAGCACCCACGGGCTCTGACGCAAAAAATAGCGCTGTTCCTGGAGGAACAGGTGCGGTTGGTGTTGACCGGCGTCGCCTAACGGAAGTGGCTATTGGTCGCCAGCCCGGACCCACTCCTCGTTGATGCGCACGTGTTTGATCGATTTGCCTTCGGGCGTGAAGTAGCTGTAGGTCACGTGGATGGCTCCGTCCTTGGCCTGCATCACCGAGGGGTAGTGGTACTGGCTGTTGATTGGCTTGTCGGGGCGGCCGTCAAGGTGGCGGCGAACCTTCCACGTGGCTCCCTCATCCTCTGAAATCGCAGCCACAAGCGAATGCCGCTTGTCCTCCAAGTCGTTGTAAACCATGATCCAATGGCCATTCTTGAGGACGATGGCTTCGAGGCTGGTGCCGGGATTCAGTATGTCCGTGTCGTGGGCGAGGGTCCAGCTAAGGCCGTTGTCCTTCGATGTGCTCATGAGGGCGCGCTTGGGGGGTGGTCCGTTGTCGCGCATGTAGGCGACGAGGGTGCCGTCCTGTTTCCGGACTACGGAAGGCTGGATGCTGCCGTTGCCGACGAGGGGCTCGCTCGCGGTCCAAGTGTATCCGCCGTCGTCGCTGATTCCCATGATTCCGTAGGAATAGCCGTCGGAATACATCGGGAGCAGGATGCGGCCGGAGGGCAGTTCCTGAGGGTGGGTGCGGGTGAACCAGCCCATGCGGGAAAAGTACATGTCGCCGGCTTTTTCGATTTGTTTCTTCGCGCGGTCCGCGGCCTTGCCTGTACCTTCGGCCTCCTTGCCGAAGGCTTCCTTGGTCTTTTCGAGAATGTTCTTGGGGATCAGGAGGACGTTGTCCTGGTGGGACCACTTGGGCGGACCGGATTCCTGTTGGTAGTCGGTGGAGATGCGGTACTTCATGAGCGCGGTTTCCCATTGGTGGGCCATGATGACGGGCCAGAAGAGGAAGAGGCGCTGCTTGGAATCGATGAAGAGGGTCGGGTTGGTCTCGGGGAAGCCGGGTGTATCGGCGAGAACGAAGGGCTCGGTCCATTTGCCCGTGCGTTTGATCCAGCGGGCTGCGTTGATGAGTGTGTCGTCGGCCGTGCGCTCGCCGGAACCGTGGAACCAGCAGGTGAGGAGGTCGCCGTTGGGGAGCTCGACGATGGAGGAGGAGTGGTTGTGCCACTTTTCCAGGGGGAAGATCAGCTCGCCCTGGTATTGGGGCTGGGCGGCGGCGGTGGCGGCGAAGGCCAGG